>NZ_JBHVQU010000009.1:31110-46144 GCF_042886655.1 Peribacillus sp. NPDC058002
ATCCCTTACAGCCCCTTCCAAATCTACGCTATACGTAATATTCGCTAAAGCATCTTGCTTTTCCTGATCAGTCATGGCCCCTTCCTCAATGAGCAGTGATAGATTCTCAGAAATCCGATTTTGGGCATGGTGTAGCAACTCTTCCTTTATATCATTAATGGTGACAAGATACCCGCTAACTGCAAAAGACTGAGCGATCCCGCTCCCCATTACACCTGAACCGATAATGGTTATTTTTTTAATCATCCAGCTTCCCCTTTCCGTTTCAAATACCTTTATTTACTCACCTTTTTATCTATGCAATATTTATGCCAAAGATAGGGGGAAATAAAATTCTTTTTTTATCTTGAAAATCATGATAGACTCTTACTCATTAACCTAAACCATATTTTTATAACCTTCCCTTTAATATTTCCAATGGAGTTTACCTTGTGAAATATTCCCTATTTACGACATGAAATGACAGACCTGGACCATTACATTTTTTATTGGAGGAATGTAATATGGTTAAAGATAAAGTGGCGATCATTACCGGATCTGCTAGAGGAATCGGTTTTGAGATTGGAAAGATATTCGCTGAAAATGGCGCAAAGGTCGTTTTGTCCGACCTTGATCAAAACACAGTTGAAAAAGCTGCTTTAGACCTGAGGAACAAAGGCTTGGATGTTATCGGCCTAAAAGCGGACGTAACAAGTGAAGAGGATATTATCCAACTAATCAAACAAGCTAAAGACAAATACGGTCGAATAGATATTTTCATCAATAACGCAGGCCTTCAGCATGTTGCTCCAATCGAGGAGTTTCCAACTGAAAAATTCGAGCTGATGATCAAAATCATGCTGACCGCGCCATTCATTTCAATCAAGAACGTTTTGCCGATCATGAAAGAACAAGGCTTCGGCAGAATCATCAACGTCTCTTCCATTAACGGCCTGATTGGATTTGCCAACAAAGCAGCGTACAATAGTGCCAAACACGGTGTAATCGGTTTAACGAAAGTCGCCGCATTGGAAAGCGCCTCTTTTGGCATTACCGTCAATGCCCTTTGCCCAGGATACGTAGACACACCTCTCGTCCGCGGTCAATTGGAGGATCTGGCGAAAACAAGACAGGTACCGCTAGAAAGCGTTTTGGAAGAGGTCATTTATCCACTTGTCCCACAAAACCGCTTACTTGATGTAAGTGAAATTGCCGACTACGCCATTTTCCTCGCAAGCGACAAAGCTCGGGGCATCACAGGCCAGGCAGTCGTGTTAGATGGCGGATATACAGCTCAATAAAAGGAAAAGGCATCTGCGATAAACCCCGAATAAATGACACCAAAAAAGGTGCTCTGCATTCGGGGTTTTCTGGCTTCTTGGGATTGTGGGAAAATTTGGTGGTTCACAGACCTCGCACATGTTACAGTAATATAGGGACATTTCCCATTTTACAAATATAAAAGGAGGCCTCGTCATGATTATTAAGTGGGTTAGACTGCGATAATTAAAAGCGCAGGCCAATCATCATGCTCCGGAAAGAATTTATTGATCTGCGCCATGGTAAACGGCTATTAGATAATATTTAATACGGAGGTAAAAAACATGAGTGAACAGATACTGAAAATAAATAAAGTGGATATATGTACAGAAAGTTTTGGAAACCCAAAGGACCCTGCTGTGCTTTTGATCATGGGTGCGATGTCTTCATTAGATTGGTGGGATGATGACTTCTGTCTCCTCCTCGCTGATTCGGGGAGGTTTGTCATTCGGTACGACCATCGGGATCTCGGACGATCTGTCAATTATGAACCCGGTACCTCCAACTATACAATAACGGACATGGCTGACGATGCCGCGGGTGTCCTGGACGCTTATTCCATAGAGCAGGCGTCTATCGTCGGAATGTCCCTAGGCGGTTTGATCGGCCAGATTCTTGCATTAAGATATCCGGAACGTGTAACTACGCTTACGCTAATTGCATCAAGTGTGTTCGGGACTGTAATGGAAAAACTCCCCCCAATGGACCAAAGCATATTGGATTATCATGCGAAGAGTGCTTCCATGGATTGGTCAAATCGGGAGGCGGCCATCGCTTTTCTTGCGGATGGATGGAAAACCTTAGCCGGTTCCAAACCTTACGAGCAGGAAAGAATGTATAAACTGGCACAAAGAGAGGCGGACCGCGCCAAACAACTGCCGAGCAGATTTAATCATGCTTTGCTTGCTGGCGGGGACGAATACTTTGATAGAATGGGTGAGATATCCGTACCTGTCCTCATTATTCATGGCACAGAAGATCCAGCCTTGCCATACGAGCACGGGCTTGCCCTTTCAAAAGCCATCCCTCATGCAGAATTAGTGGCTCTTGATGGATCGGGGCATGAGATTCATAGTGAAGATTGGGATGTAATTATCGATTCAATCATTAAGCTAACTTCACGATAAACTAGTCATAAAAGAAGCCGACCAATAAAGGTCGGCTTTTTTTTATATACTACTTTTAGCAGTAACTGCCATACCCTTGTACGCCGCCGTACCCGCCGCCGTAACCGCCGCCGAAACAAGCAGCTCCAACGATGATTAAGAGTATAAACAAAACGACTATAAAAGCGAAGCCGCCACCAAATCCAACACCATCATTACAACAACTTGATTCATGACCACAATTTGACAATAGAAACATCTCCTTATTCGTTTTAGGAGGAAATAATTAAATGGGTTAATTCAACTTATGTTCAAATTAGGATAATGACACAAAAATCTCCGGAAAATTTTTAACAACCCACTAAACCATTTGGGAATCCAATTATGTCGGTCAAGAATATCGCCGATCCATGAACCAACTTGACGTTCCCAGCTTCGGCTGAAGAAGGAACAGGGTTAGCTACTGGCGGACGGCCCGACAAGCAATCCCTACTAAATTCGTTTATTGTACAATTAAGGTAAAAAGGTTCGAGGTATCTATGATAAAAGGAAATTCTTATATTCTTGTTTTCACCGTGCTTGTTATGTTTACAATAGTGCTTGTTTCAACTACACCAATAATAATTAAAACTTTACTTGCTTTTATAACGATTGCGTTTTTATTTCCTGTGATTAGGAAGCTTCTGTTTAAAGACAAATCAAGAAAAATTAAAGTGGCATTCTACTCATCATTGACCTTAACAATTGGTTTATTTCTAGTCTCAATTTTTGAAGAACCATCCTTGAATTCAGGTGGAGATTTTATTGTTGTTCTTTTTTATAGTTTGATTGGAAATTTCTTTTATGGCTTACCAGTCTCACTCATTGCTGAATTTATCTCAATCAAGTATTTCAATATTCGTTTCTGGTTATCTGGATTAATACATATTGGTTTTGGATTGGCTACATACTTTATTGACCAAGGAGGTTTCTTTATCTTTGCTGTCATTTGCTCCATAATCTTTTTTGCACTAGATGAAATCGCTATAGTATATTCTAACTTGCGCCGATAGTTTCATAAGAAGCTTTGATCTACATCTAATCTGCCCAGTTTAATACTATAAGCCTTACTATTGAGTGACATAAACTATGTAGGAGCAAAAAAAAATGAAAAGGATAAATGAAATTAATCTCTTCTATCCTTTTCAAGCAGCTCAATTACTCTATCAAGTTTTTGTTCTATGCTATTGGATTTGTTTGACCTTGTAAGGAGAGACCGAACAAAAAAGTAAACAGCCAAAATGACGCCAAACAACAAAATAAATATAATCAGTTGATATACTATATCACCGGTATTGAAACCCAAAGAACTCCGCCCCTATCTTTTTTTGTATACTATACAGAACGTATATACTAAGCTTCTTGAACTATCCTCCGCCGCTAGTTGCATAAGAAAAAGGCCGCAAATCAAACTCCACTATTGAAGGAAAGCACATTTCATTAAGGATTCAAAATAAATTTATCCTTTTTTGGCCAATTATAGCATATATATCTTGCGTAATTCGATAACACTACGACTGTCTTGCTCCCCTGGCCATTTAGTTTTTCAAGAGAATCAACAAAACCCTTTACCAGAGTGATTTTTTAAAAAAGTAATAATTTTACACTTTAATACTGGAACATTTGTTCTATTTATGTTATTCTTATAAAAACAAATAAAAAGATCAAATCGCTACAAAAGATTTGACCATAATTATAATTAAAGGTCGGTTGTATCCGCGGGCCTTACACGGTTGTACCGCTGAGCCGAGCCATTTGCTAACGTTCAGGGTGCCGGTGATAAAGACAGCTCCGAACTTCAGCTAAAGCACCCGTTCGTTCATTAATAACCCGTAATTTCATAACAAGAACAGCTATTTAATCATTCATCCCCCCATCCATCTGTTTGCCCGCCATAAGGTTTACTTAGTCCATTAAGTCGTTTTTGTATATCAATAATATCTTCGTAAATTAAAAGCACTTATCTCTTCTGCAACAAAAAAAGACAGTAGCCCCCTGATAGTTAAAGCACCATTTCGTTAGTGCATATTCTCGGGAATCTTTTTCAGTGCCTTTGCACGAGAAATGATAAATTCTCTCATATACTTCTCTAAAAACAACTTATCAGCTAAAACTCCAATTGGACCGAACGGGGATTCATATTGAAATTTATCCATCATTATAGTTCCCCTGATTCTTCTATGAACTGATGTGTATGCACGAAGGAATGGAAGGCTCCCTTCACCATAATATCCACAAACTTATTTGGCTTTTCCATTAATGTCACTTGGGCTTTCAGCCTTTTTCGCTGTCGTTTTGGTATGGATATCCACGCCCCACTTAAGGTCAAAACATAAGTCAACTGGTGCTTTAATATATAGTTGATGTTCAATAACAGGCATCGCCCAATCTCCTTATATAATCACTTTCTACCCATCATTATTGCTCTTTTTAGCAAATAATACCTAGCCCTTATTCCATTATCCTGCCATGCTTGTTATATAAGAAAAAGCTGCCTTAAGACAGCTTTTCGAATAAATCTTTCGTCCAGTCTCACTTTTTCAAAACGGGGATCCATATTTCACTTCTAAATGTTGGTGAGGTCATATCTTTATTTTCATTCCAAAGGATTTCCGGTCCTTCCCTTTGTTCATAGTTTGAGGATGGAAACCATTCGGAATAAATACGTCCCCATACATTTTGCAGTGTTTCAGGAAAGGGCCCTACCGCTTCGAATACTGCCCATGTAGATGCATCAACTTCAAGCTGTGTTAAGTTATCTGGACATTCCCTCGTTGTCGCTGCGCCGATATAATGATCAAGCTCCCCTTTTTCCTCCATGCGGCCTTCGGTAAAATTCGCAGATGCACTAAGCAGCCCCACTGGCTCGACATTCGATAGGTTTTTAAGTTCATTTATCGTTTTCTCGTCTAAACTTTTCCACATAGATGCAATCCCTGGATTAACCCCGTTAAAAATGATTGGAACTCTTTTTTTAATTCCAATAATGTGAAATGCCTCTTTTTCTTCCATTCGATAGTTCATTTCACTGCCTCCTTTAATGGATAATTGGAAGGACATCGGTGGATATGCTTTAAGTGAATGGCCATTACTTCTCGCTTCTGATGGTGTGATTCCATGCAAATGTTGAAACGCTCTTGCAAAAGAGTCAGGTGAGCTGTATCCGTACTTTATCGCTATATCTATGACCTTTATGTTGTTATCCTTTAGCTCAAACGCTGCAAGTGTAAGTCGTCTTCGGCGGATATATTCGGATAGTGGGATACCTGCAAGGAAGGAAAACATCCTTTTAAAATGATATTCCGAGCAATAAGCTATTCTTGAAACTTCTTTAAAGTCAATTTCATTCGTAAGATTTTCTTCAATGAAGTTAATGGCACCATTCATATTTTTCAGCAAATCCATTCAATGACCTCCTTATATCAAAAGAATAGCAGGAATTGAATCGAATCATCCGACATTCCGTGCACGATTATGCAGGGTCCTTTCACACCCGTTAATGAAACTAAAATGGAGATTTACGCACTTTTTGCATAAATAGCTCTGGATTATCGATCTGATTAAAACCGTATTTTTTATATAATGAATGTGCATCATTAGTAGCTAACATAAACCTGCGGACCCCCTCCAGTTCGGAATGGTTGGTGATGACATCCATTAACCATTTTGATAATCCTAATTTGCGATAGTCAGGTAATATAAACACATCGCAAAGGTATGCATGTGTTACTAAATCTGTTATGACCCTTGCAAATCCAACTTGTTCACTACCTTCATTACCTATTTCACCCTTATAAACCCCAAAACATAAGGTCGTATTTTCAATTGACTTCATTACTGTTTCCTTAGGTATTCCCTTTGACCAGTAAGCTTCTTGATTCAAAAAACCATGTATTAAATCTACATCCAAATACTTTTTATTAGTAGAAATCGAAAATCCTTTACTATTCATTTTACATCGCCTCCAAACCTTTTTTTATTTTCTGTAATTTTACCAAACAACAGGTTTTAATCTTTTGAACTGGCTCGCCACGTTAGTCTAAATGATTATAAGCTTCCTTAAATATAACTCGACCTTCAGCTGATGCACCAGTTTGTTAAATAAGTGTGTAAGGGATTGTTGGAAGAATTTTAATTACAACAAGTATATCTAGGTAATTCGGAACAAATATTATACATGTCACAAATTCTAAGGAGGTGGCTAAAATGGACGCACAACGAGCAGAAGAAATTGCTTCTTCACCAAATATGGTTAATGTAACCTATAATGAGGAAAGTATCTACATTGAGCATGTGGATGAACAAAATGGAATAGCTACAATCCATCCCCTTGATGATCCAAATAAAAAACAAAGTGTTACTGTAACCAGCTTAAAAGAACAGTAATTTCCTCGATTCAATAATAAACCTCCACTTTCGGGTGGCGGTTTATTGTTCGAGTCATTCCAATTACCATTTTCAAAAAAAGAGAGCTGCTGATCAGCTCCTGGGAATGAAGTAAAGCTCGTATTGTTGGTGTAAAAGGCAAAGAAAAAACAAGCGAATTCATAAAATTCGCTTGCCTTTTGATTTTAAGTTATTGTGTAATTTGCTGACTTTTAAAATACTATTTTAAGCGATTAATGATTAGTAAATCTTCAACTGGCATGTCGTATGCACGATTACCAAGCTCTTGTTTTAAACGTTCATTATCTTCATACTCTTCGGGAGTAAGTAATTAAAAGTGCCAAATCCGGGATTTAGAGGCAAAGTAATAAAACGGGTTTTCCTGTTCACTCTAAAAGAGGTAGAATCAGGACTTTGATATTTACGGGACGCTGCCCCTTGTTGAAAGCAAAAAGAACTGCCATAAAGACAGCTACGATTTTCAGCTAATGCACCTGATATTTCAACAAGGTCTAAATTATAAGTTGCTAACGACAAGAACTATTTTTTAAATAATAATACGTATTTCCCTTATACATGCGCATATTAAAAACAATAACATTGAAAGCGAGGTGGATACGTATTGTCTAAACAAGGGATGCAAAACAAGGATCAAACGAGAAAGCAAATCGAGAAACAGGATAAAAGAAATGATGTTGAACTAGGTAATGAATTTCAAATTGGAAACACAAGTTCACAGAGCCCCAAAAAAAGCGGACGTCAAGTAAATAAAAAATAACCCCGATTTTTCGGGGTTATTTTTTACATTTTGTAAAATCGCAATTCAATTTTTCTGAAGCAGAGAGCGCTGATATTAGCTAGTAGTGAAAGAAATGCAGCATTTCCATAAGTACATCCTTAATCATCAAATCACTGTTTAGCTAAATGATTACTTTGTATACATCACAACGGTGTAGGAGTATTAATTTGTTCGTCAAAATTCACTTCTAAAAGTTGTCCAGCGTGAACCAATCCAGATCCAAATCCGTACATAAGAACTCGGTCTCCATTTTTGACTTTTCCCTTACGGATTCCAAGATCAAGAGCTAAAGGAATGGTTGCAGCAGAGGTATTTCCAAAGTTGACTAAGCTATAAAGCGTTTTTTCCATTGGGTATCCTAATTTTTCGCAAATAGGCTCTATCAACCTTAAGTTAGCACTATGAGGTATAAACCAATCAACTTGATCTAAACTCGTTTGCGTTTTTTCTAATATCTGTCTTATACTTTCAGGAACATTTCTTACAACCCATCGAAAAACTTCTCTACCATTTTGTACAAGATATTGAGTATCTATTAACTCAATCCCATTGATCTTTTTTGATAGTCCAGACCGATATACATGTTGTGCTCCCCTCCCATCACTTCCTAGATGGAATCCAATGAGACTTTTTGATTGTTCATCTCTTTCAACTAATACCGCACCAGCACCATCACCAAATAAAACACATGTATTTCTATCTGTATAATCTGTAATTTTTGAGAGTGTGTCCGCTCCAATAACTAGTACCTTTTTGTGGTGCCCAGAAGAAATTAAACTGTGTGCTGTATGTACTGCATAAACAAATCCTGCGCA
Source organism: Peribacillus sp. NPDC058002 (assembly GCF_042886655.1). Classification (NCBI taxonomy): domain Bacteria; kingdom Bacillati; phylum Bacillota; class Bacilli; order Caryophanales; family Bacillaceae; genus Peribacillus; species Peribacillus sp. NPDC058002. The sequence continues at coordinate 39,555 of NZ_JBHVQU010000009.1, forward strand.
CGCTGCACTTAAATCTATGGCACCTGTTTGGGATATATTTAATTGGTCCTGTATGATACTTGAGACAGATGGGAATGGTAAATCTGGTGTGCTTGTTGCCACAATAATCATATCAACATCTTCGACTTTTTTATTATATCTGTGCATTAAATCTTTTACTGCAGATACACATAAATCACTGGTAAATTCATCAGGACGGGTTATTCTTCGTTCATGAATCCCGGTTCTTTGAATAATCCATTCATTATTCGTTTCGACCATTTGCTCAAGTTCAAAGTTTGTTAATTTTTTTTCTGGTACATATGTCCCGATAGCTGTTATTCTGGCCCCTATCATACGCTCACCCCATTATTTAATTAGAAGTTAGTATTAATACCTGGTACTAATTATAACAATTTATATTGTTAATTTTCAATTTTAATTCCTTTTTTTTCTAAAAAAAAAAAAAAAAAATACTTACTCCATATTGAAATAAACTGCCCCTTTAGTTCCATAAAAAGAGGCTTTTGCAGCACCCCTTTTCCATCCAGTAACATAACAAAAAAAGCCAACATCATTTGTTGACTTAATATATCGACATTATAATTTTATTAAAATTCATTAGTATTACTTGTATATCTCATTTTCCAATATAATCACTTTTTCCTCATTCGCTGCTTTCCCGATTTGTTTCGTATTTTCAACAAGACGAAAAATATTATCACAGCATTGTTTTGCACCTATAAGCAATAATGGTACACCTATAAAATCAATTTTCAATGCTCTTGATAAATATCCCCCTATAGACATAGCAATAGGTACAGTTGGTGAAGTATTGGAGAATACTATTACTTCGTTAAAATGAAATTTTTCTTCTAGTAGTAAAGTCAATTCTTTTAATGCTGGAACCACCAGTTTGTCTCTTCTATGTCCAATTGTATAAACGGAGTTGCCCTCTTCATCGATCCCGCGAAAAATTAGCTTTCCAGCATCCTCTTTCGTAAATTTATTAAAATATTTTACATTTAATATTTCTTCCGAAGTTAATTTTCTTTCCGATTGAGGTAATTGTTTTAAATGATATGCGGCAGCCAAAGACGTGGTATGTGTTCCCCCATAATCATTATAGATATACATCATGAAATCATCCCTAATAGTCATATTTAACACTATTATGGTCATATACTCCATTTCCAATTCGGTTGCGGTACCTCTAAATGAATATTCATATCCTGAGATCATCATTAAAAGAAGAGTACACCTATTTGTCATTATAAGTGCACTCTTCCATCCCCTTTAATCCGGGGTATGTATAAGGCAGCGCCTCTGATTCCATGCGGTGATTTTTTCAGTGAAAATGATGAAACCTACCGATGGTAAAGAAAATTCATTAGCTTATTATCATCGATTGTTTCTTTTTTAATTGGGGCAGGCAATACTGTGTTTCTGACATCAGCTACCATTTTAAGGTCAAAGGAATCTATTGCTTCCCCTTGTTGGTTCATGATTGAGAGAATTCCATCATTACTCGTTTTTAGACTTGGTTGATCATTCATTAAATGAGTATAGTATAAGTCTTCGTTCAGCTTGTAGGAATTAGAGTAGTCCGCTGAATAAAGTATGCTATTTTTATCAATTTTGCCTGATTTAAAGTTTTCAAAGCCATAGTTGAATAAAAGCTTAGTATCAGAGTAAGCAAACTTGTCTGAAGGGGCTTTCAGAGTGACGGCAATCAATTCTTGTTCTCCCCTAGTGGCAGTGGAAATCAGGGTGTAACCGGATTTACTGACGAAACCGGTTTTCCCGCCGGTTATTCCTTTATAGGGGAGTTCGCCTTTTAACATTTTATGATGGGTAACTAGAGTGGTGTCCCATGTTTCCACTTCCCATGGTAATTCCTTCTTCCCAAAATACTCACGGAACGTTTCATTTTTCATTGCATATTGGGTAATTTTCGCAAGGTCACTGGCTGTCGTTACATGGTCTTTGTCAAATAATCCATGGGGGTTCGTAAAATGAGTATCGGTGACGTTTACTTCTTTTCTTAAAAACTCATTCAAATCTTCCATGAACAGTTTTTCACTACCAGACATATGCTCGGCAATTGCGATGGCTGCATCATTTCCGGAGTTGATCAGCATTCCTGCAATTAATTTGGAAAGCTCGATTTCCTCCCCAGGTTCCACAAATACCGAGGAACCGTCTGCCTCCGCTGCTTTTTTGCTTATCGTCACCAGTTCGTCCTGATCCCCGTGTTCTATAGCATATATAGCCGTGGCAACTTTCGTTAGACTGGCTGGATACATCCTTTTATTCATATTTTTTTCGTATAATACATTCCCACTATTCGCATCAATAATGATCCCTGCTTCACTATTGAGAGGTAAGTCAGATTCTGCACTTACAGTCGTAGAGGCGAAGGGGATTAAAGCCAAGATGAAGATGAAGAAAAACTTTTTCATATGCCTCTCCTTTAATGGTAGTCAATTCTATATAGTCATAATAAAATAAATCCGAAAGGTAAAAGATGTTTTATTGAAAGTGAAATACAAAAGTAATTCCCCTTTAATAATTTTGGAAACATTTCGGATAACGACCTTCATTTTCTTTCCTAAAATAACTTTATTAGGGTCATTGCCCTTTTATTGGAGACCTCATTCAATCCCCTTTAAATAGATATTTTTGTAAATCACTAAATCTTTTCATAAAAAAAAACCTTCAAACTGAAGGGCTGAGTTTGTAGACAAAAGGGGTTTTATCTATATTTCAAAACAAAGTTGATTGGAACGGAAGGTGCGAGACTCCTGCGGGAAAAGCGCGTCGAGGGGAGACCCCACAGGCGCAAAAGCGCCGAGGAGGCTCCCGGACCGCCCGCGGAAAGCGAGTGCCCTACGTTCCAATCGACGTTCGAGGTTTTATAAACCTAAATAAAAATTTAGACAAACTTGTTTTTATCAAGTTTGTCTACAGTCTGAACCATTCAAACTAAAGGGGTGGTTACTTTATAGGTGTTGAAAATCTGTTATGTTTTCATTTTCATTCCTATTAACATACATTCCACTTTTACAATCGGCTTTCTTGATAATATAAATATAATCGTTACAGATATGGCTAATAAAACATAATATTGGCCACTTTCTTTGATCCAATCATAAATAAATGAGTTATAAACATATTCCAGAATAAACATGTGAAAAAGATAAATAACTAATGTAATGGATCCTATTTCAGTAAAAAACGTCTGCTTTCTAGGAACAATACAAAGGAAACTATAAGTGGCCGCTCCCATGATTAAATAAACGATCAGCTTATATACAAAACCGAGGGCAATGGAACCTTCCATTAATTCCTTATAACCTAAACGGCCATAAAACCATTCCCTCCAGGTCATTTCACCAAAGAAATAAATGCCGGCAAAGATTAACCCTAGTACACCCCAGCCGATTAGGGCATTCCTTTGCTTTTTAATCCATTCAAAATGATCCTTTTCTAAAAAATGTCCAATTAAAAAGAAAGGAAAGAAAAAGAACGTTCTCGACAAACTTAACCATTCATTTACTTCACCGATGTAACCAATTATTAGAGATACGATTATCGAAGAAACGATTCCATATTTCCTTGAGGTGAATATTGACAATAATATATTCCAACAGAATAAGCTTATTAAGAACCATAATGCCCACCTTGGGGTCAATATTGAGAATTCAATTGGTTCATCAAATAACTTCTGATAATAGAAGGTATAAATCACCTGGAATATTACATAGGGAATCAATATTTTCTTTATTAGCATCCAAAGGTCCTTTTTACTTTTTATCTTTCTTGAAAAATAGCCGGATACTAGAATAAAAGCTGGCATATGGAATGAAAAAACAAACAAATAAATAGTTAAAATCCATTCGTTTTCTTCTACCATTCGAGCTAATGTGTGTCCTAAAACCACTAGTACGATTAAAACAGCTTTCGCATTATCAAAATAAGGATCACGTTTCATTAAATCTTACCTCCCTTTAAGGAAACTGTTCGTTATATTTCCTAATCCTTAATTATGCTTTGAATGAAAAAACCGGCTTTCCTCTAAAAAAGGATTGCCGGCTTTTTTACTAAAGGAAATTCACTGGAGTATCTACCATATCATAGCTTGTTTACAGGATAGTTAATGGCAAATAACAGTTTGATAACAGAGACTTAAACTAGGGGTCCAACCGCCAATTGCAGCCTTCTTATGGCACACCCGTTTAGTGACTGGCCGGAACGTATAATCCCTTCCAAAATTTCAAATCTCCAAGCAGTTCCATACGTTTTCGCCTTACCAAAACGGGTAGTGTATTATAGAAGCATGAGTATGATAACGTCTCTCTATAGGAGGAATGTTCATGAATCCGGTCATTTTATTTGATGGGGAATGCAACTTTTGCGATTCGAGTGTCCAATTCATCATAAAGCGGGATCCGCAGGGGCTTTTTCATTACGCTTCGCTTCAAAGTGAGGCGGGACAAGAGTTGCTGAAGAAGTATGATGTTCCTGCAGATATAGATAGCATGGTGCTGATCGAAAGGGATAAGGCCTACTATAAATCGTCTTCTGCCTTGAGGATTTGCCGCCGCTTGCAAGGGACGTGGAAATTGCTTTACGGTTTCATCATCGTTCCAAGCTTCATCCGGAACTTCGTGTATGATTACATTGCCAGGAACCGTTACAAATGGTTCGGAAAGAAAGAAGAAAGCTGTATGCTGCCTTCGCCAAGTGTTCGAAAGCGGTTTTTATAAAAAAGACCTCATCAACAAGCAAAAAGGACTTCAAGTAATTCGAGGTCCTTTTTGTTTTTTTGTATTAGAAATGGTAAAAAAAAGACGATCGGCAATCATTGCTTTTCGTCCTTTTCATTGTGTAAATGTGGAATATCTCCATAAATGGTTGGCCGTAGGATGCGCCATCATTTCAAGCCCTTTGTTTTCCGCTAAGTGCAGGGGGGCCCAGTTCTGTTCATCTGCCTCCTTTAGGTAGACCTCGTGATGCGGTGCCTGATCATGATAGCCGGCTATATTGATTTCACCATTTCGGTAAAAGGTCCCGATCACTTTATAATCCACGGCAGGAGAAATGATGATTGGGTTGCCTACGGAGTGTGTCAGCTGAATCGTCGTTTTCTCATGATTGGTTAATACGCGCTTCACTACAATGTCTTCATCCGAGGCCACTCCTTCTTCAAGGAAATCCCCATCATGATTGTAGGCCTCACTTTTCCCGACTGCTTTGGTACATTCAATCTCGGCTTCACTTTCCTTTTCGTGAATGTTCACATCGACCCTAGTCCGGAAACGGGATGATTCAGGATCAAACCCGCGGTTGTCTCCTTTAAAATAGGGAACCTTTGAGGCAAGATTGGGGTTCTTCAGCCACCCTTCCGGTAAAAAGGTGGAATAGCGCAGCTGCCAATTTCTTTTCTTTTTACCATCCTCGGGGTTTTCACCTGGGTGCAAAAGCTGTTTTACAGGTCCTATCTTTTTAGTATTCGTTATTTCCTCGATCGCTGCCTGTGCTTGGGATGAACCTTTTTTTACGGCTCCGACAATACTTGCTACAAGGGATTTCACGGCATAGGACTCCTGCTCTGAACGCGGAAGGGGCCGCTTTGCTTTAATGGTATAAGTGTATTCCTGCTCATCACTAATACTCCGGTCACTGAAGGAACATCCACCCACTTTCCCAATATCCATGCCGTTTCGGTATACCCGATACTCTTTTATTCCCTTGATGGGCTCCCATTCCAGGCTGGCTTGGCCTTTCGCGACAATCGTGGTGAATACCAAATCCAAAAGGATATTATCCTCTTTTTTATTCTCGGCGGTCGTTGATGTCTGTATTTTCATCCTGTTCACTGCCTGTTTTTTTCCATTCAAGCTATCTATCGTGTACGTATAGATGGTTCCTGGAGTCAGTCCCTGATCTGCCATCCTTGGCTCCGGCCCGCTGTAAATCAGCTCTTGCCCCCTGAATACCCGATAGAAACCACCTTCATCAGGCCACATAAGCTTTATGGAATCTTCTTTCCGTTCGATCTTACACATCAATGAAGCCGTTTTGAATACCGCTTGATGCTTCCTCTTATTTGAAATGAGATAAGCGATGCCCGCAAGACCAAGAGCAAGCAATGAATGCCGTGCAGTGAATGTAACTCCGCCTATTTTTAAACGGGGAAATGAATCATGGACAATCAACTTCTTCATCACCTCTTTCTATTCCAGGTGTTATTTCTTTACCCACTTTAATTTCCAAGCACACTTTGGAATGTGCTGTGAAGGGAATTTCCATGTGATGGCATAAAAAACCGAGGGAATGGTTGCTCCCTCGGTTTTTATGAGTTTCCTCGATTATATTTTAACGGCGGCTTTTTTGCCCGCCTTTGCGTCCTGCTTCTTCACGGCTCATTTTTCCATCATCGGAACCATCTCGTTGATTGGCCCGTGCCTCTCCGCCTTTTTCGCCGATTTCCTGATAGAATTCCTTATCATGATTTTCGGATGTTGCTTCTCCGCCTTTTTGGCCAATCTCTTGATAGAATTCCTTATCATGATTTTCGGATGTTGCTTCTCCGCCTTTTTGGCCAA
>NZ_JBHVQU010000009.1:46244-60666 GCF_042886655.1 Peribacillus sp. NPDC058002
TCTCTTGATAGAATTCCTTATCATGTTTTTTCGCTGTTGTTTCTCCACCCTTACGGCCTGCTTCTTCACGACTCATTTTATCATTGTTGTTAGTCATTAAAAATTCCTCCTTATTATTCGGATTTTCATTGAACTAGCCACATATATCATGTACCCGCTTGAACAGCTATAAAACTAGAATCAGCTAAATGCTTCAGGTCGCTTCCTTTATTTAGCCGCGACTTCTTTCTCCGCCAATGCGTCCTGTTTCTTCCTTGCTCATTTTTCAGTCATCGGACCCATCACGTTGATCTGCTCGAGCCTCTCCGCCCTTTTTGCCAATTTCCTGATAGAATTCCTTATCATGATTTTCGGAAGTGGCCTCTCCGCCTTTTTGACCAATCTCTTGGAAAAATTCCTTATCATGTTTTTTTGCTGTTGCTTCCCCGCCTTTGCGGCCAGCTTCTTCCCTGCTCATTTTTTCATTGTTGTTAGTCATTAAAACTCCTCCTTATTGTTTGGGATTTTTGATGAACTAGCTACAGTTTTATGTATACCCGATAGTTTTGATATGAAACTAGAATCTATTAAAACTTTACCATTTAAAAGGAAAAGCATCATGAATGATATCACCCATGATGCTTCCCTCTTATCCTTAACCTGACTTGGGAATCCCTTCTCGCAGGCGATCTGGCAGCTCTACAAGGGTTTCATTCAAAGTATCCAATTTCGTTTCAAACCTATGAAGCAAATAAAGGGTAACAATGATCGGGAACCCAATATCACTGACAAATGGCAGGATTTGATCCACTTTTCATTCACCTCACTTCCAGGGTGTCCAACAAGTCCCTTGCATCAGATAAGTTCCACTTCCTCGACATTCCGCTCGACAAGGCGCGCCGCCTTCAAATCGACGAAATCCCCGGAAGATGTAACGAACACGTTCCCCGCAATGATTTTTTCCATTGCCAGTTTAACCGTATTTACCTCTACCGGCTCCTTCGGATTATCAACGGAAATCGTCGCTGACTTTCCTTCCTCCGTAACGAAAATCAATTCCAGTACTTTAGCCATTTCAAATCACCTCCCCCTCGTACGACATCAAAACCGTTTAGCCTATCAATGAATACGTATCCATCCGGGTCACTTCACCCATTGGATGATTCTGCACACTTGCAATTGAAACAGCTGCCGAAAACAACTGATCCGCCGTCGCCTCGAACTTGATGTTCGAAAATGCCCTCCGCTTGAAAACGAGAGCCCCTTTTTCATTTAACCCCGTCTCAAAATCGATCCGCAACGTACTTGAAACTGGAATCTGACTTGCCATAACACTCACCCCCTTTCACACTCTATATAAACTTTTATGGGATGAAAGTAGCATGTCCCTGAAATTTTTCAGGGAAATGAATAAAAAGCTCCCCATCGTTCGGGCAGCTCTGCAAAATCCATATTTTTACTACTTTTCAGGAAATCCATTAAAACATTATCCATTGTCTTCTTCTCTTACTAATCTTTCTCGATTATTGGCGGCTTTTCTACAAAATTAATTCTTCTCATCATTTGTTGTATTACTCTCGGAAAAAAGTAAGCTCCAAAGAATGCACAGATGAAAGCCTGTGACCAAGTTTTTAACCATGTAGATAAGAATATATGATCATAACCACTATTTATTGAGACTAATATAAATGAAATAAAAAAGGACATACTAAAAGCTATAAAAAATGCATAAATAATATTTCGGTATTTAACGTTAATACTCATTATTCTTCTACTTCAACTCCTGACCAAATAATTCTTCACAACTATAATTTTATTTCTTCCATTTACATTAGTAAAACCAATTTTTATAATAGTTCTATTAGAATCACTAATGCATAGGGGGGGTTAGTGGGGTTGAATTCGTATTATGCTTTTATCAAAACCATAGAAACAGGCAGTTTCACAAAAGCTGCCGAAGAACTTGGCTATACTCAGTCAGCCATTAGCCAAATGGTGCATTCATTAGAGGAGGAACTTTCCACCACTCTTATTTTACGTTCTCGAAAGGGCATTACACTGACACCAGATGGCGAGGAATTTTTGCCATTTATCAGGAAGATTTGTAATTCACATAGGGAACTGACTGAAAAGCACAAAGAAATGGAGGGACTGCAAAGCGGCCTTATTCGAATTGGCACCTTTTCCAGTGTTACATGTCATTGGATACCGGGAATGATCAAAGATTTTAAGGAACTTTACCCAACTGTCCATTTCGAATTACATCAAGGAAATTATACGGAAATCACAAATTGGATTAAAGAAGGAAGCGTAGACTTTGGCTTTGTGAATTCAAATGTTTCTGACCTAACTACGATACCCCTGCAGAAAGATGAAATGCTGGCTGTAATGCCAATGAATCATCCTTTAGCATCCTCCACAAAAGTATCATTGAAAGAATTGCTAAAAGATCCTTATATTCTGTTGGATGAGGGAGTTATAAATGAACCATTAATAGGTTTTGAACAGTACAATTTTGAACCTGATACACAATACCGAGTATTTGATCCCTATGCGATTATGTCGATGATTGAGCAAGAGCTTGGCATTTCGATTTTACCGAAACTTCTCTTAAATAAATGTCCCTATAATATTGTAACGAAAACTATCTCTCCCTCCATTATTCGGACAATTACTTTGGCATACAAGGATAAAAGGATATTGCCAATAGCAAGCAGATATTTTATTGACTTCATTATTGAAAGGTATAGGGAAGATTAAAAATGCCAATTCGTTGTTGCAGCAATTACTGAGCCTAAAGCCCGTCCCGTTGGAAATACCGTTTTTGCTATTCAGCTTATTTTCCCTTTGAATTATTTTTTTATAACTGATTTTTTGGTGGGAAGATAAATGGCATTTGGCTTTAAATGGCACGTCATGTTCGTGTTTTCTGGGAAATAATAATCACGAAAGGATGTGGATGTGGAATGTCATTAGAATGGTTTGACAGAGTTAGCGGGGAATTGCAGGATCATCTTCAATCAATTTGTGAGAAATACGATCGTAATGGCAGTATGATCGTGGAGCGCGGGTCGAAGCATCCACGGATCGAGTTTTATACAGAGCTGGATGACAATGAAAGGGATTATTTTTCCACGCTGTTTTTTGATCCGTATAATGAAGAATTTTATATGGAATCATTTGAGCCGGATTTAGGGCAGATCAGCAAGGTCATCCTTTCAGACATTGAAGATATCGTCGATGCTGTCCACGAGAGCTTCCATAACTATTTGGAAGAGGATGATGTTGATTATGCTTACGAATATGATATGGATGATGAAAATGATGATTTGTATGATCCGGACGGCGAGGGTTCCGATATATACGAAATCGATGTAGAATGGGAAACGCCTGAAGTGACCGCCTATATCCAGGATAATGAAGTGGAGGTCACCTACCAATTCGGTATCGTTCAGGAAACAGGTGATGGTGTGCTGAAACGGATCAACCGGATTCGGACAGTGGATGATGACCTGATAAAGGATGAAACGAATTTCATTTTCAGTAAGGAAGAAGCAAGCACGATCATCGCCATGATCGCCAGTCATATGGATTCACTTAGTGAAATGGAATAAAAAAACCAACAAAACCTTGTCCATGAACTTCATGGACAAGGTTTTATCATATAAGAATCAGTTCATATACCTCTGATAATTGCGTGACCCGTTCCGTATCACTCGCTTCCTTCGCATGCTTGATTTCCTTAGGAAGAATATGGTTAAGGAGGCTGGCTTCCCTTCCGGATAGCTTATTGACGAGTTCTTCTTCAGAATGAAAATGCCCGCTTTTGATTTTATTATAAATTTCCTGTGCTTCAGGATATTGGTCCGTATAGTTAGATAATATCTCACGTAAGTAACCAATCGTACGATCCATCAAACCATCCCTCTCGAATGTTAGATTTTTTTCTTACATGCTATACCTTCCCCCATTTTTTGATGATAAATTCCTAAAAAAAAGATATCCAAATCAATGGATATCCCTAATCAGTCTTCCTCCCAAAACAAATCATCCAATGTACGCGATAATGCTTTACAAATACCGACACACAAACTTAAGGAGGGATTATACTTTCCTGATTCAATCAATCCTATCGTTTGCCTGGAAACGCCGACAATTTTGGCCAGTTCATCTTGTGACAAGTCCTTTTCTACTCTCGCAAGCTTCAGTTTTATATTTTTCAAGGAAAGGCACCTACAATTTCTTATTATCTTCGCTATTTTTCATTCCGATCTTCTTCGCCAGCAAGTATATACCGCCAAAAAACAAAAGTAAAATCGGCAAATAGATCATAACGGATACAAACGATACCAATACAAAATACCATACGCCCTGTGAACTGCCATCCGCATAGGATACAGCACTATTCACCCCCATGAATATAGCGATGATGAGTGCAAAAATAACCGACCCAAGAATCGTCTTCCTGCTCATCGTAGTTTTGCTTGTGCGGTCATGCATCTCCACTTCATCCCAGAATACACCTAAGAAAATGGAACGAGCTAAGTAATACAGCCCTCCTGCAACAAGGATCACGAATTCCAGATATAACTCCCCGCTGCCTGCACCATATTTATATAGTTTGAAAAGTGCACTCACCAGGCAAATGGCCAAGATGACGTGGTACATTTCTTTATAAATTTTATTTCTTACATGCTCAACCCGCTCATCCGTGATTTTTTTCGTTCGTTTAAATAAACCCATCATCAATCGACCTCCATTTAATTCCACCGCTTACCCTTATTATATGATTTATTTTACTTTTTGCAATATATATATTACATTTTATAATTTATAAATTGCAAAATGTATAAAAAAAGGTACCCACACATCAAGTGTGGATACCTCACTAGCCTTATTTATGGTATTACCTTAGGTTTTGGGGATTTACTCGTATATAGCCATTTTCGGGTATAAACCTGTAGTTTTCGTCGATTTATCTCTATATTCGGAGATAAACTTGTAGTTTTCGTCGATATATCTCCATTTTCGGAGATAAACCTGTGTTTTCATCGATATCGTGAATTCATCATTTTAAATAATACCAAACCAAGTATAGAGGGCAATGACGACAAAGACAGCCAATGATTTAATGACGGTGATCATGAAGATGCTGCCATACGATTGTCTATGCGTCAATCCTGTGACGGCAAGCAGGGTTATGACGGCCCCGTTATGCGGAAGTGTGTCCATGCCGCCTGATGCCATGGCGACTACTCGGTGCATCACTTCGGGTGAGATATTGGCCGCAGCGATTGCTTGATTGTATTTATCGGCCATTGCGCTTAATGCAATCCCCATCCCCCCGGAGGCCGATCCTGTTATGCCTGCCAGTGCGCTGGTTGTGACAGCACCGTTGACAAGCGGATTCGAGAACACACCGGATATTCCATCACTGATTTTCGCGAATCCTGGAAGGGCAGCGATGACTCCGCCGAATCCATATTCCGAACCAGTGTTCATGACGGCAAGCAATGAGCCGCCAATACTGTTGTTCAGCCCTTCTTTCATGTTTTTCGTCACTCGTTTCCAATCATAGGCAAGGGCTGTGATGATTCCGACGATCAGTGCAATCTCCACCGACCAGATTGCAGCATTTGCCGCAACATCAACGGAATAATTCTCTAACCCCATTGCAGAAAAATCAAATCCATCCGGATACCATTTCGGTATGGCTTTAGACAGATAATTATTCATGACGGCAACCAATCCAAGCGGAACGAATGCTAAAATTTGCCGTAATACAGATTGGTTTGAATGTAAATCAGGGACTGGCTCCCCTTTTTCCTGTTCAGGAACAGCGGCATTTTCCCCTGAAAGTCCATAATAGCCTTCACCCGCCTTTTTGGCTCGCCTCTTTCTGCTTTCCAAGTAGGCCAATCCAACCGATAAGACAAAGATGGCCCCTATGATTCCAAGGATCGGAGCCGCATATATGTTTGTCCCAAAGAAGGACGTTGGAATGACATTTTGAATTTGCGGAGTTCCCGGCAATGCATCCATCGTGAACGTGAATGCCCCAAGTGCGATGGTAGCCGGCATAAGCCTTTTAGGTATGTCGGCTTGCTTGAACAATTGAACGGCAAAAGGATAAATGGCGAAAACCGCCACAAATAAACTCACGCCGCTATAGGTTAAAATTGCACCCAAAAGGACGATCGTCAGCATCGCCTGTTTGGCACCGATCAAGCGGACGATCGTCTTCGCAATCGATTCGGCGATTCCCGACATTTCGATGATCTTCCCGAATATGGCCCCTAATAAAAAGACGGGAAAATAGTTTTTTATGAAAATGACCATCTTTTCCATGAAGACGCCGGAATAGAACGGCAAAACATTACCCGGGTCAATGAAGAAGACCGGTAAAAGTGCAAAGATTGGTGCAAATAAAATGACGGAATAGCCACGGTAGGCTGCAAACATCAATAGTGCCAATGCCAGCAATATGATCATTAAGTCCATGAAAGTCCCCCTTAAACATATATTCCAAGTTTGAATAATTTCCCCAAACTAGTTAAAAATACGCCAAAAGTGAACCTCTCTGCCAGATTAAAATTTGTCAGAAAGGTTCACCTTTATTTTGTTATAAATAGTTATTATTGTGCTGTGTAGCCGCCGTCAATGACAACAGCTTGACCTGTTACGCTTTTCGCTTTATCGCTTGCTAAGAACAATGCATAATCAGCAATTTCACTAACATCCAATAAACGTTTTTGAGGCACTAATGGAAGAAGGACTTCTGCCAATACATCTTCAAGCGGTACATTGCGTGTTTTCGCCAAGTCTGCCATTTGTCCGCGAACAAGTGGAGTATCCACATATCCAGGGCATAAAGCATTAACCGTAATACCGTGTTCTGCACCTTCCAAAGCAGCAACTTTCGTTAAACCTATCACTCCGTGTTTTGCGCTGTTATAGGCCGCTTTACCTGCGAACCCGATAACACCGTTAATGGAAGAGACGTTGATGATGCGGCCGAAACCTTGTTCCTTCATGATCGGGAACACGGCTTTCGTTAGAATGAACGGCGCTGTCAACATGATTTTGATCATCAATTCGTATTTTTCAGTCGGGAAATCTTCGATTGGTGATACATGCTGCAAACCGGCATTGTTAATCACGATGTCAATCGAACCATACGTTTCTTTAGCTTCCTTCACCATATTTACGATATCTTCTTCTTTTGTTACATCTGCTTTGATTCCAATTGAATCGAAACCAAGTTTTTTCAATGATTCTGCAGCTTCTTTCACCGATTCTTCATTAATGTCGGAAAGAACCACTTTGGCTCCACTTTCAGCGAAGTGCTTACCGATTTCAAATCCAATACCGCGTGCAGAACCTGTAATAATAACGACTTTATTTTCAACCATTATGAATTCCTCCTAGAGTAAACTAATTTTTTGGCATCATCGATATTCATTAAACGATACCGATGGCACCCATTATGATGCCGACGATCATGGCAATGGTCGGGATGATGAACGCAACCACGAAAACATCTTTATATGTTTCTTTATGAGTTAATCCTGTAACCGCCAATAGTGTTAATAGAGCACCATTATTAGGGAAAATGGATGCACCTGAAGCGACTGCCGCCATTCTGTGGAATACATCCGGGCTGATTCCCGTCGATTGGGACAAGCTGTAAAAAGTATCGCCAAGGGCATTAAGTGCAATACCCATACCGCCTGAAGCGGAACCGGTGATGATCGCCATGATTTGTACGGCAAGGGATTCAGCAACGAGCGGATTGCTCGAAATATTCAGCAGCCATGAAGTGATGTTGTCAAATGCAGGTATAATTGCAATGACAGCCCCGAATCCAACAGCGGCACTCGTATTCAGGATGGCCATCACTGATCCTTTCGCTCCCTCATTAACTGAGAAAATGAACTTTTTGTAATCCTTGATATTGATGACCATAATGCTCAGAACCCCTAATAATAATGCATAAATGGGTTCTAATTTCACCACGTTGAGCAATAGGACAACAATTAGCAGCGGAACTAAAGACAATAACCAATTCGGTACTTTTTCATCTTGCTCGGAACCGGTAACCGATTCATCCGATTCGATGAATCCTTCTCCTTTAGCAGAAAGAGATCTTTCTCTATAGGATAACCAGAAATACCCGCCAACTGCCATGATCAATGAAGTGACGATCCCAATGATCATCCCTGAAGTTGGCGTCGTATGGAAATACTCCATCGGTATCAGGTTTTGGATTTGCGGTGTACCCGGTATAGCCGTCATCGTGAAGGTGAATGCCCCAAGCGCAAAAGTGGGAACAAGCAGCCTTCTCGTAACGTTTGCTTCTTTAAATAACGCAAGCGCGATCGGATAAACGGCAAATACGACCACAAATAAACTAACTCCGCCATAAGTCAATAAAGCGGAAGCGATCAGTACTCCAAGAATCGCCCTCTTTTTACCAATGATCTGCGTTACCTTCTTCGCAACGGATTTCGCTGCACCTGTTTCTTCCATCAACTTTCCGAAAATCGCTCCGAGCAAGAAGATTGGGAACCACTTCTGAACGAACCCGACCAAGCCGGTCATATACGTTCCGGTATACGTATCAAATACATCCAATCCGCTCATCAATGCTACAACTCCAGCCACCAGCGGGGCCACCCAAATGATGGACCATCCCAAATAAGCTAAAGCCATCAGCAACACTAAGCCTACAATTATACTTAACACTCGAAATCACCTCTTTCCAAGGTGATGTAAATCGTTTTGCTTTCCATCATGGTTCCCCCTTGATTGAGTAAATCCCCTATGCTGCAGACATCATAATCCGTGCCTTACAGCATCAACCCTAAATACGCCATTATTAAGAACAATAAAGCGGACACAACAATACATACCCGTTTTTTGTTATCTTAAAATATCTTCTTAATAAAACCTTGTCCGTTTTCCGAGAAAGGTGAATAAGTTGCTTGGCTCATTGGAAATATATCCATAAACATAAAATTCCTAGATACAGCTCATAAATCAAGCACTTTCTCCTTATACTTCCACGGTAAAGAATACTTTATTGATATAGGGTTATTTATACTTGCTTTTAATCCTCATCTAGTTTACATCCCGCTAATTTATAAGTAAAATGAATAATAGGAATACACTTTATGCTAATTACGAATAAATAGGAGACAGATATGGAATTACGAGATTTAAAATCATTCATGGAAGTGGCCCTTCATAAAAGTTTTACGAATGCCGCCGCCAATTCTTATTTAACACAGCCTTCCTTAAGCAAAGCCGTCAAAAAACTCGAAGAAGAGCTGCGTGTGGAACTCTTCGACCGCTCAACAAGACACCTGCGCCTGACGGATGCCGGACAAATCGTGTACAAGCAAGGCCAAAAAGCCTTCGCGGCATTATCCGAATTGAACGTACTCCTGGATGACCTCAGGGACATGACATCAGGCGTTGTGAAAATCGGCATCCCGCCGCTGATCGGCACCCTGTTTTTCCCGGAAATTGCCCGCAGCTTTCAAGAACGTTATCCGAAAGTTTCCCTCGAATTGGTCGAAGAAGGCGCCAAGCTGATCGGCAAGCTTGTCGAAGAAGGCGAAATCGATCTCGGCATCGTCGTATTGCCAGCCAGTGAAGAAAAATTCAATATTTACCGGTTCATTGAAGACGAATTCGTTCTATTTCTTCATGAAGAGCACAGACTTGCCCGCCATTCAGCCGTTTCCTTAACTGAATTGAAAGACGAGAAATTCATCCTTTTTTCAGAAGACTTCACCTTACATGATTACATTATCCAGGCATGTGAAAGGGACGGATTCACCCCTGACATCTCATACCAAAGCTCACAATGGGACCTGATCATCGAACTCGTCTCATCCAAACTGGGCATCACCCTCCTGCCCAGATCGATTTATCATAAGCAAACCAACGAAGATGTTAAAATCATCCCGTTAAAAAACTCGAACCTCCACTGGAAACTCGGGATCATCACCAAAAAAGACGCCTACCATTCCTTCGCCCTGAAAGAATTATTGAAGATGCTGAACGAGGGAGTTAGTTTGGAAATTTGACATTAAAGTCAAAATAAAACGCTGCTACTTCCTGGGGTAATGGGGGAAGAACGGCGTTTTTTTGTTTTGATTTCACCAAATGATTGATAACTTTCATAAACTGGATTAAATATGGTTCTGCAAACCTATCTCTTATCAGTACTTTTCATTCAATCGCCAAGCTTTCCCTTCCAACATTGTTAAAAATCACCTCTTTTTGGATATAAATACCTATTGTAACACGGGTTAAAATACCTATTTTTCCTTCACTTTATGCTATCATTACTATTAGTAGTTTTATTCATTACTACAAAATTTGATGAAGTGTGGGTGCTGTAGTGTTAAATTTCTTAGGAGTGGTAGGTTATGAGACATCCATTAACGACAGATGGTTACTACTTATTAGTTATCACTGCAGACGGTCAATGGACGGCTAACATCGAAAAGTAGAATATTAAAAGCAAATTATAAAGTTAGATAGAGACAAAAAGGTTAGTCTAATCAAACTTTTACATTGTAATGCTTAATATAAAGGAATAAAAAACGGAGCCTTCAACTAATTGAGGGCTCCATTTTTGTTTATAGGGTATGGCTTTTACCAAGGTGAAGCATTTAATAAAAGCATCATCTCTTCAGTGAAGAAGAAATTTATATCATCATGCTTATCAATTACTCTTCATTAAGGTGATAGCAAAGTTGAACAACGCCAGAGGAAAATCTTTTTGTATCAACCAGTTTAAGATTCAATCTCTCCTTCATGTCAATAAACAAAGGTTTTCCTTCCCCTAAAACAACAGGGTGAACAGATAACCTAAATTCATCAACCAGCCCAAATCCTATAAAAGATGTAATAAGACTTGCCCCGCCATAAAGCCAGATGTCTTTACCGGGCTTTTTCTTTAATTTATTTACTTCTTCAACAATATGATCATTTATGATCGTCACTTTATCATCAGTGCTTTTTTTTGTTTGGGAAAACATGAATTTTTCTTTGCCATGAACTAAATTCCACATTTCTTTTTCAGTATCAGATACCTCATTTCCTGGAGTATATTGTCCCCATAATTCATAGCTTTTTCTTCCATAAAAAATAGCATCAATTTGATTTAAGAAATCCGTGAACCCCATTTCAGGGTCCATAATGCACCAGTCCACTTCTCCTTTTGGCCCTTCAATAAAGCCATCTAAAGTAACTGCTAAATCTAAAACTATTCTTCTCGGTCTTTCGTTAATGGCCATACTTTTAGCTCCTTCGTCTTATAGAATGTCCCATATGGTTTCGACCGCTCAGCAAGACATTTGCCCCTGATCGATTGCTGACAACACCTAATGCTTTTAAGCATTCATTCTTCCGTTTTGCTTACATGTAGTTTTATCTTACAACTTCCATCATAGTATTAAAAGATTGTATCAAAAAAAAAGGAGACTCGCGATGAAAGCAATGGTATGCACAAAATACGGTTCACCCGATGTACTGGAACTCCAAGAGCTGGCAAAACCAACGCCCAAGGACAACGAAGTTCTGGTAAAGGTTCATGCGGCAACAGTGGCTTCAGGGGACATAAGAGTCCGTAGTTTCAATAGCCCCTTCTTATTATGGCTGCCGATGCGGATCTTCCTTGGTCTTAGAAAACCGCGAAAACCGGTACTCGGAGTGGAGTTGGCCGGGGAAATAGAGGAAACAGGCAGGAATGTGAAAAAATTCAAAAAAGGCGACCGGATTTTTGCCATGACTGGAATGAATTTCGGGGCTCATGCCGAATACACATGTTTACCAGAAGACGGGCCAATCGCAATGAAGCCTGCCAACGTTACCTATGAGGAAGCGGCCGCCGTTTCTTTTGGGGGAACGACAGCCCTTCATTTTTTCAGAAAAGCCGATATACAGGACGGACAAAAAGTCCTCATCTACGGTGCATCCGGGTCGGTAGGGACTTCAGCCGTGCAGCTAGCCAAATACTTTGGAACAGAAGTTACCGGAGTATGCAGTGCCGCTAATTTTGAATTGGTGAAATCATTGGGAGCAGATGAGGTAATTGATTATACGGAAGAGGATTTCACGGAAAGACAAGAGCGATATGACATCATCTTTGATGCAGTCGGGAAAAGCTCGAAAGCCGCTTGCAAGAAAGCACTGACCCCGAACGGGCGATATGTGTCCGTCGAAGGGCAAGGAATAGCAAAGGTACTTACGGAAGATTTATTACTTCTCAAGGAGCTAATCGAAGCTGGAAAAATAAAATCGGTCATAGATAAACGCTACCCGCTGGAACAGCTTCCCGAGGCTCATAGATATGTAGAACAAGGACATAAAAAGGGAAATGTAGTCATAACCTTGGTTAATCATGATAGACCCTGACAGTGCTTTGCACACCTCGCTTTTTGCGAACTTTTTCCACCTATGCTTCTGGAACTTTTTCTCCTTTTGGAGAATGCTCAGTTAGCCATTATCTCGAAAATAGGGAGAACTTGTAATTTGATCGATGTGCTCCACTCCAGGCACCGCTGTCCCGCTCATATTCGGATGTCCTATGTTTCTAATGGGTTGCATTGGTTGAGAAGAGACAACAATTCTAATGACCATTTAATTATCCCTTCTCTCCATTCACGATCGCGAGAGAGTACGAAACAAATTTTTTGAATACGGAACAGAATTGCAGATAATTGAAAAACCCAACCTCATACTCCTATGGATTTTTCCGTAGGAGTATGAGGTTGGAGTTTTAAACACAAATATTAATTAACACTATCTGGGTATTTTTAACTATAAAACTCTTTTATTTTTAATTGTTTTAATGTAACATGGTAAACACATCCTGTCTTTCCAGTAAAAATACATTACCAAGGGGGGAGAATGTTGAATAAAAAAGTTTTTCTACATGCAGGGGTCTGGTAGTATTTTGAATTTTGGCGGTGCTTGCATTTTACCAACCGGCGTATCTAAAACAATGAGGAAGACCAAAAAAAATAGCCCACTTATAGGGCGGCAATCTCCAATATGTATTGATTATTTATATCTCTCCTTTTTCTAGTTTTTCATTTAAAAGTATATAATCATTTTTGTTAAAGGTTATCGCTACTCTATCTAATCTATCTCCATTTGGATATAAATATAACTGTTGATTGAATTTTATACCTAAAGGTACGACTGTTTGATAAATAAGATTTAAAATTTTAAAACATTCTAAATCCACCCCTTCTTTCAAATGATTTTTAACATGAATAATTACTAGATCTTCAATATTTTCAAACCTAGGTTTTCGAGGAGAAATATTATCAGCTTTACAAAGTCTTTTTAATAGATTTTGATAATAATCATGATTTTGTTTCAAATTAACCACCTCATATTTTATTTATTATATAACTAAAATACACATTATAGAAGAAGAGGTAAACTTTGTGAAAAAGATCGTTTTACCCATAGTTTTCATGCTGTTTTCTTTAGTATTAGCTACCCCGACATTTTCCAGTGAAAAAGATGATCAAGAATTAGAAGAATTAGCTCAACAAAAAGGTGAAATTATCTATATGGACGATGAAATTACAGTTAGAAGTTTTGGAAATGATACAGAAATATCTGATGTTATTTTTACTCATCCTAATAGTGTTGTTGTAAATGAGAATAATCCCATGTTGTATTCATCAGTTACTGGTCCTGGAGGACGTGCTAGTATTGTAGCAAGTGATACAGGCAGAAGTGTATATTGGTCTGTTAAGCCAGCTACAGCATGGCCGTATAATTTTAAAGGTATTGTAAAATTAAGATATCATTCCGGTTTTAAAAGAGATGCACCTGTAGGCGGCATGGGAGCTTTAGGTTCAACTATTAGCGGTGGTGTAACAATGAATAAAAATAACGGTGGATATGCAACTCTTACAGGTACAGCATATGCATTAAATCAATCTCGCTTTAGCGTTTTACCAGGAGTGACTACTTCATTTAGACCTAATTAATATTATAGTTTGGACAATTAATAAAATACAATATAATGCTATATATTTCTAAAGAAACAACAGTAGATAGTAACAGAAAAAGAGATGGGTGAGATAAAGCTTCTTTAAAAATATTAATGTCAGAATACTCAGATAAATAAATATCTATATATAGAAAACCATTATGATCTTCAAATGAATACCTTCATAGGGAAAGTACCTTTAAAAGGTTAACTATTTTAATAAAGAATTAGAATCTTATTGGCCATCTATCCCTATATGGTTCGAGATGAGGCCATTCCGCCCCTCTCCAGACTTTAGTCAAATTCGAGAAAAAGTCAGTTTGCCTATAGTCTTTTTATTAACAAAAAATTCCAGTTTGATTTCAGAAATCCGCTCCCTTTCCGCCGACTGTCTGCCAAGCCCCCTCGACGCAA
>NZ_JBHVQU010000010.1:0-26220 GCF_042886655.1 Peribacillus sp. NPDC058002
CCCCTACACTATATAGTGGAAGGTATTGATTGAAAAGGTCCGAAACAGCTTCCATTTTAATGCCTGATGCCACTATTCCATCCATTATGCTGATGATCGCCGTTAATAATAAGCTTCCTAAATATACCTCCGATTTCCCTTTGAAAAAGGAATGGAAGAATGTTAGAACAATCAAAACGATCGCTACAGGATAAAGAGCCGTTAACACAGGCACTGTAATCGAAATGAGCTTGGTCAAACCTACATTGGCAACAGCTGCACTAAAAACAGCGAAAATGACGACATATGATTTATACGATACAGCAGGCAGTATTTTATTGAAATAAGTAGCACAAGCCGTTATCAAACCGATGCTTGTCGTTAAGCATGCAGCGATTACAATCAACCCTAACAACACGGCACCAGCCGGTCCGAAAAAGTGATTCGAGGCTTGAGCCAAAACGTCTCCGCCATTCCCCAGCTGACCGAGTTTTTCCACACTTGTTGCCCCGACATAAGTCAATGACGTATAAACGATCACCAACAAAGTGGCAGCTATTATGCCAGCTTTCACACAAGATCTTAACACTTCTTTTCTTGATGTTATCCCTTTATCTTTGAATGCATTGATGACAATGATTCCAAATGCAAATCCGGCCAGCGTATCCATAGTCAAATACCCTTCTTTGAACCCCTTAAAGAAAGAATTATCTGAATAATTAACCGCTGGTGACTGGATTTCACCCATTGGATTAATGATGGCTACCACAATGAGGATCCCGATGAAAATCAATAATAATGGTGTTAATATTTTCCCGACGATATCCAGCATTTTTGATGGATTGATGGATAATAAACAGGCAATTCCAAAGTATATGATCGTGAATATCAGCAATGGTAAAAAGCCGACATCATTAGAAAGGAAAGGTTTAATCCCTATTTCGTAGGATACACTCCCTGTTCTGGGAAGTGCGAAAAGCGGTCCCAAAGACAAATAAAGAACGACTGTGAAAATGATGCCGAATAATGGGTGTGCCCTGCTTGCAAGCGATTGAACATCATTTTTTCCCGAAAAACCAAATGCCAATATTGTAATGAATGGCAAACCGACCCCAGTAATGATGAATCCTAAACTGGCCGTCCATAAATTAGTCCCGGCGGATTGCCCGAGCATGGCAGGGAAAATTAAGTTTCCTGCACCAAAAAATAAAGCAAAAAGCATTAACCCTGTTACAATGATAAAAGAAAGTGGTGCTTTCTGTGTCATATAGAGCCCTCCATTGTGTTGATTATCTTAACGAAGAAAAGAGTCGTCCATCAATTTCCCGTAAAAAAAAGTGCCAAGAACTGCGAACGTATTCTACCTATCTGTTAAAATATACCTTCATGAAACTATCAATCATCCATAACTCTCCTTACTATAAAATCAGGCGGAACGTTTGTCAAAGTTATTTCATTCATTATTCGGAAAAATCTTTCTTTTCTAATTTCTTTTTCAGGAAAATGAGCGAGGCATTTAGATTCAACAGAAAAGTTGAGTAAAAAGTACTGCAATTTATTTTGCAGAAAAAATATTTCAATATTCTGATATCTACCAAAACCATCTAAAAACCAAGTAAATAGGAGGAGTTAACATGAATACGGAAAAAGAGAAAATGGTGAGCGGGGAACCTTACATGGCCGCCGATCCGGAATTAGTAAGAGATAGGGAAAATGCCAGAAAGTTGACCCGGTTATACAATCAGACAACGGAAAGCGAAGGAGATGAACGAACAGCCCTGCTGAAACAGCTTTTAGGTTCCACTGGTCTAAATGTATATATTGAACCCACTTTCCGTTGTGACTATGGATACAACATTTCTGTCGGGGAAAACTTTTATGCTAATTTCGATTGTGTCATTTTGGACGTTTGTGAAGTGAAAATTGGCAGGGACTGCATGTTGGCTCCCGGAGTGCATATCTATACAGCCACACACCCGCTGGATCCCTTTGAACGCAGTTCTGGAGTGGAATACGGAAAACCTGTTACGATCGGGGATCATGTATGGATTGGCGGAGGGGCCATCATCAATCCTGGTATAACAATAGGGAATCATTCCGTCGTCGCTTCAGGGGCAGTCGTAACAAAGGATGTTCCTGAAGGCGTTGTTGTCGGCGGAAACCCAGCGAAGGTCATCAAGCATATTGAAGGAATTAAATAAGGCAGGGCCCACTCACCCTGAGTGGCCCTGCCCTCCTTTTTCGTTAAATTTTCCTTAATGCTTCCGCGATTGCAGTATCACCAGAAATTAAATCAAATGAACGCTTGTAGGTATTTTCTTCAGTTAAAGAAGCAAAAATCGTTCGAGCCACATCTTCACGGGCAATCGAACCTCTCTCCAATTCTTCGGCGGCTGCCACTTTGCCTGTCCCCGGTTCATTCACCAGACCGCCTGGCTTAATGATGGTATAATTTAAATCGCTTTGTAACAATGCCCTATCCGCGTAGTGCTTGGCCACATAATATGGTTTGATGGCTTCATTCCAGTTTTCGCGATTATTGGCCTGAAAAGCACTCACCATGATGAATCGGTTGATTCCCAAGTTTTCTGCCGCTTCAATCGTTTTTACAGCACCATCCAAATCAATCAACAGCGTTTGATCAGCACCGGTGCTTCCTCCGGATCCTGCTGTAAACACGATGGCATCGCAGCCTTTTGCCGCATTCGAAATCTCATCCACCGATCCGGTTAAGCTCACGAGAGCAGATTCAATTCCCTTTTTCTCTAAATGCTTACTTTGTTCTTCTTTACGAACCATTGCCCGTACACTATGTTCCGGGCTATCTTTTAATAAATCTACAAGATATTTACCGATCTGCCCATTTGCCCCAACTACGAATACTTTCATAAAGGTCAGCTCCCATAATGGTTAGTTTGGTTTCCATTCAAATTATTTCATGGACTCAGAACATTATCAAACAATCAGCCCGCCGAGTCATCTTTAACATTGGAAATAGTTTGGCAACCACCCTTATATATTTTATAATAAAAACAATACGTGTTCTTCAGGGACATAACGGGGAGGTGTAAAGATGGCAATCAGAATGTTAATGCCACCTTCTGCAGCATCTCATGCAAAGCCCAGTATTGGAGGCGATACTTTGCATGGGGTTGAATTAAGCTAAACTTAATCGCCCGCCTTATCTTTTCTAATATTCGGCTTTGCACCTTATTTCATTTTTAAAAAAGAATAAGGGGCTGGCAGAAATGAAATATGTAAAAGCGACGGCCGTTTTGCCTGAAAAGCTGATCGTTGAAATTCAAAAGTATGTGCAAGGTGAAACCATATATATCCCTAAACCTGAAAAGGCCCATCACAAATGGGGAACCCGTTCGGGATCAAGGGAATTGATCGATGACCGAAATGCCTCTATTAAATATGCATTCAAAGACGGTCATACCATCCATCAATTAGCAGAGGAACATTTTCTCTCCGCGGAAACCATCAAGAAAATCGTTTATTCCAAATAGGATTGCATGGGTAGCACTGGTAATGATATCAGTGCTATTTGTATGCCGAGTATGTTTCTTAGTCGTTTTCCCCCTTTTAAAGCAGATGCGATTTCTATAAAGTAAAGAAAAACGATATCATGTGAAAAGTAACGAGCAACAGAAACAGGAGTGAAGAAAATGGAAGCTTTTATCAGGAGCGAGCAGTATAACTTCATAAAATCCCAAACACAGATTCTCATAAATGGACACGCGACGGCCAACGATAAGGATGTGATCAACACCCTGAAAACAGTCGCCAAAGAACGAGTATTAAGCTTATTCAGCGACCTGAGCGAAGAGCAAAAACAACTGCTGGATCCAGTAGATACCATTAAAGATCCCGCACAAGCCGAAGCCTTTCTCTTACAGGTAAAGCCATTTGTGATCCCATTTAAAGTAGTAACCGAAAAAACGATAAAAAAATTATTTCCTAAAGCAAAGAAATTAAAAGTCCCTTTGTTGGAAAAAATTGATTTGAGAGAGATTTCATATTTGGGATGGGATGATGTCGGTTCCGGGAAAAAATTCATCATTGCCCCCCATCATAATAAACTCACCGGATTGCATGGAACCATTAAACCTGCCAACAAAAAAGGGATCTGTGCCATATGCAGTCGCTTTGAAGAAGTAGGGATGTTCATGTCTGAAACAAAAGGAACCGTCCAAGGGACATTTATTAGAAAAGGGAATTATATTTGTCTGGACAGTATGAAATGCAACCAGAACGTAACAACTTTGGATAAAATGACTGACCTAATCGAGCGGCTGAAATAATAAGGAAAAGCGATCCTTCAATGGCGAAGGATTGCTTTTTAGTTTTTGCTAAGCACGAAGCGGTCAGTTTAAAAAATTCCCATTTTTGTCCCGCTTATGGAATTCAAGTATAATTGAAGCGATACAGGAAAGAAGGATTGATATATTGAAAAGCAAAATGAATCAGTTGTTCCAAGACCAAAAAAACGTTCATGTGCTGTATTCCTATAATGAAATGGAAAAGTACATTAAACAAGTTTTGAACTTCATCCAAGATGGCATCGCAGCGGGAGATTATGTCATTCTTGTTGAAAATGACCGTATTTACCCCATTATTCATAAAGAACTGAGCACACGGTTAACGAAAGATCAAATGGAGTTCCTTCACTTTGTGAACAACTTCGATTTCTATTGTTCAAGCGGCAGTTATCATCCTCCTGCAATCGAAGAATACTTTAATAAAACGGTACAGCCCTATGTGGAAAATAAAATCTCTTTCCGATCATGGGCACATGTGGAATGGGCAACCATGGAAGAACCGCTGCATATAATAGAAGATTTTGAGAGAACAGTAGATGAAGCTGTAAATCTGATTTCGTTTCCTTTAATTTGTGCGTACAAAGGTGAGAGGATGCCAGACTACCTGAAAACCATATTGCTGGAAACACACCCTTATGTCCTAAAAGACAATGATATCATCATGTGTGAACAATACTTGCCATCTAGTTTGAAATAATAAACAACACGCTTATGAATTCTCCTAAGCGTGTTGTTTTCCGTTGGATTGATCATGAGTCCCTCGTGTATTTATACGGCAGTAATTCACCGATTTTCACCTTGACCGTTTCCCTATTAACATTCAATATGACAAAGCATTCTTTGCCATAATCCGAGATTAATTCCCGACACATCTCGTGTGTTTCGGCGTTTTACTCGTGAATTCCAACCATTTACTCGTGAGTTTCGACCATTTACTCGTGAATTCCAACCATTTACTCGTGAATTTTGGCCTTTTACTCGTGAATTCCAATCATTCACTCGTGAGTTCCACTTTTCCCACCACAAAAAAAAGAAGCACCATTATGGCACTTCCTTTTTTTAAAATTAAGGCAAAACCGTTGCGCCCATCAAGTAGCGGTCCACTTCTCGCGCTACTTCGCGGCCTTCATTGATTGCCCAAACGATGAGGCTTTGCCCTCTCCTTGCATCTCCGGCAGCGAAAACTCCTTCGACATTCGTTTTGTATTCGCCATAGACGGCATCAATTTTTTGATTTACTGTTTCTACGCCAAATTGAGTTAATAGCGGCATTTCGGTTCCTTCAAATCCGATTGCGATGAAAACGAATTGTGCAGGCCATACTTTTTCAGTTCCTGGAACTTCCCTGAAAATGTACATTCCGTCTTCGCCTTTGATTTTCTCCATTGAGATTGTGTGCAGTTCTTTAACGTTGCCATTTTCATCGGCTACAATTTTTTTGGTTTGGATTGAATATTGTCGCGGATCTGCACCGAATTTCGCTTCCGCTTCTTCATACGCATAATCAAGGGAAAATACATTCGGGTAGGCTGGCCACATATTATCGGATGTACGGGCCGTCGGAAGGATTGGATGCTTCCCGAATTGCACGACGCTCTTACATTCCTGGCGAAGGGCAGTTGCGACACAATCAGCTCCTGTATCCCCGCCGCCGATGACGATGACGTCCTTCCCCTTTGTGTCTATGAACTTGCCGTCTTCAAAATTGGAGTCCAACAGGCTTTTAGTCGAAGTCGTCAAGTAATCCATAGCAAGGTGGATGCCTGATGCCTCGCGTCCTTCAATTACCAGGTCACGCTGCTTTTGGGCACCTGTGCAAAGGATGACTGCATCATATTGATTTTGCAGTTCTTCGGCTGTTATATCTTTGCCTACTTCTGTATTGGTAATGAAATCGATGCCTTCCTGGGTCAATAATTTAATTCGGCGTGCAACGACATCTTTTTCAAGTTTCATGTTCGGGATGCCGTATGTCAACAGCCCCCCTGCACGGTCTGAGCGCTCATAAACCGTTACCGAATGACCTGCCTGATTCAACTGGTCGGCACTCGCCAATCCAGCCGGGCCTGAACCGATGATGGCAATTTTCTTGCCGGTTCTGCTTTCAGGGATGCGAGGCGTGATCCAGCCATTTTCAAATCCTTTGTCGATGATGGTCCTTTCAATGTTCTTGATGGTAACGGCAGGATCGCTTATAGCTACCGTACAAGAACCTTCACAAGGGGCCGGGCAGACGCGCCCGGTGAATTCAGGGAAATTATTCGTTTTCGATAAACGGTCCAATGCTTCTTTCCATCTGCCGCGGTACACCAAATCATTCCACTCCGGGATCAGATTATGAATCGGGCAGCCTGTTGTGACCCGGTTCAATTCCATGCCCATATGGCAGAAAGGGGTGGCGCAGTCCATACACCGCGCTCCCTGTGTACTTAACTTTTCATCAGAGAAAGGAGCTGTATATTCTCTCCAGTCACTTAAACGAGTGAGAGGATTCCGGTCTTTTGGTTTTTCTCGCGGGTAATCCATAAATCCTGTTGCTTTTCCCATCTTTCTCTCCCCTTCCTTACTGCATCACAGCTTGTTTAGTGATTTTTTTATCTTGAACGGCATTTGCTTGGAAAGCACTCATGATCGCTTCTTCATCCGTTAGCCCTGCACGCCTCTGCTCATTGATGCTTTTGATCATCCGTTTGTAATCTTTCGGAATGACTTTTACGAATTTCTTGGCAAAATCCGCCCAGTTCTCCAGTACATACGATGCTTTGGCACTTTCAGTATAATGAACGTGGCTGTAAAGCATTTCTTTTACTTCGTTTGCATCATCCATATCATCAAGCGTCTCGAATTCTATCATTTCACCATTGCATAATGCCTTGAATTCTTCTGCATCATCAGCAAGTACATAAGCGATGCCGCCTGACATGCCCGCCGCAAAGTTTTTGCCGACGTTGCCCAGAATGACCACGCGTCCGCCTGTCATATACTCACAGCCATGGTCGCCAATTCCTTCAACGACGACGTTGACTCCACTGTTCCGTACTGCAAATCGTTCTCCCGCACGGCCATTCATGTAGGCCTCGCCGCTTGTTCCACCATATAAGGCGATATTTCCGGCAATAACATTGTCCCCAGCCTCAATCTGATTGCCAGCAGGTGCCGTGACAATGATCTTTCCGCCAGATAAGCCTTTCCCAACATAGTCATTGACATCACCTGTCAAATACATCGACATCCCTTTTGGAATGAACGCACCGAAGCTCTGGCCTGCCGATCCCGTAAAACGGAGTGTGATCGTATCTTCAGGCAGCCCTTCTTCTCCATAGCGTTTGGATACTTCACTGCCGACAATCGTTCCGACCACACGGTTCACGTTTGTAATCGGGAAGCTTACGTCCACCTGGGTTTGGTCATCCAAAGCAGGCTCCACAACCGGTAAAATCTCACGGATATCCAGGGATTCATCAATTTTATGATTTTGGGGAAGTTGATATGTACGTATCCCCTCCGGTTGGAAAAGTAGTGTCGTCAAGTCCAGATGCTTCGCTTTCCAATGGTTTTGCGCCCGCTCGCTCACTTGTAAAACATCAGTGCGGCCGACCATTTCTTCCAGTGTTCTAAATCCAAGCTCGGCCATCGTTTCCCGCACTTCCTCAGCGATGAAGCGCATGAA
Source organism: Peribacillus sp. NPDC058002 (assembly GCF_042886655.1). Taxonomy (NCBI): domain Bacteria; kingdom Bacillati; phylum Bacillota; class Bacilli; order Caryophanales; family Bacillaceae; genus Peribacillus; species Peribacillus sp. NPDC058002. Next base: position 7,975 of record NZ_JBHVQU010000010.1, read on the forward strand.
GTTCACGACATGATCCGGATCTCCTGTGAATTTGCTGCGAAGCTCAGGGTTTTGAGTAGCTACCCCGACTGGACATGTATCCAAATGGCAAGCACGCATCATGACACAGCCAAGGACCACAAGCGGTGCTGTAGCAAAGCCGAATTCTTCCGCTCCAAGGATAGCTGCCATGACCACATCGCGTCCCGTCATTAACTTTCCATCCGTTTCAAGGACTACACGGCTGCGCAGGCCATTCAGCATCAATGTTTGGTGTGCTTCGGCAAGGCCCAGCTCCCAAGGAAGACCTGTATGTTTGATACTTGTTTTTGGTGATGCCCCCGTACCGCCATCATACCCGCTGATAACGATGACATCCGCGGCTCCTTTGGCCACACCGGCTGCAATCGTGCCTACGCCTGCTTTTGATACAAGTTTGACGCTGATCCTGGCATCACGGTTCGCATTTTTCAAATCGTGAATCAGCTGTGCCAGATCTTCAATCGAATAGATATCATGATGCGGAGGCGGTGAAATCAGGCCGACACCTGGCGTGGAACCACGGACCTCTGCGACCCAAGGATATACTTTGTTCCCTGGCAGCTGGCCGCCTTCACCCGGCTTTGCACCTTGCGCCATTTTGATTTGAAGTTCATCTGCATTAACAAGGTAATGGCTTTTCACTCCAAAACGACCGGATGCAATTTGTTTAATTCCGCTGCGGCGGTCATCGCCGTTTTCATCAAGTTGGTAACGGCTAGGATGCTCCCCGCCTTCACCGCTATTGCTTTTTCCGCCTAAACGGTTCATCGCAATCGCTAATGTTTCATGTGCTTCCTGACTCAAAGAACCGAATGACATCGCTCCCGTTTTGAATCGGCTGACGATGGATTCCACGGTTTCCACTTCATCTATGGAAATGCTTTGGCGTTTCTGATCGAACGAGAATAAATTCCGTAAAAACCCGAGTCTCTCTTCATTCGCCATGTTTGAATATTGCTTAAATAAATTATAGTCGCCTTTCCGGCAGGCCCATTGCAGTGTATGGATCGTTTTAGGATTGAAAGCATGATGTTCCCCTGTTTTTCTCCATTGAAAATCACTTCCGCTTTCAAGGGTTCGGTCAAGTGAATCGGCTGCAGCTTTCCTATGGAGAATCAGCGCCTCATCTGCGATCGTTTCCAAATCGATCCCACTAAGCTGCGATGCCGTACCGCTGAAATAGCGTTCGATCACTTCAGCACCGATTCCGACCGCTTCGAAAATTTGTGCGCCGCGATAACTTTGTATCGTTGAAATCCCCATTTTCGACATCACTTTTACGATGCCTTCTGTCAACGAGCGTACATATTTCCTTACCGTTTCTTCGTAGCTGATGGACAAACTGCCTTCCAATACCGCCTGCTTATATGTTTCATAAGCAAGGTATGGGTAAATCGCATCCACTCCATACCCGATCAGGGACGCATAATGATGGACTTCCCTTGCTTCCCCCGATTCAACGATAATGCTCACTTTCGTACGGTTCCCATGACGGATCAGCTCTTGATGTAGGGCACTCGCAGCCAGCAGGGAAGGAATCGCAGCTTTTTCTTTGCTCATATCCTTGTCAGATAAAATCAAAAGGCTGACACCATCAGCGATCGCTTGTTCCGCTTCACGGCAGATGCGATCGAGTCCACTACCTAAATCTTCTGAAAATAAAGTGTGAATGACTTTGCTCCTGAATTCAGGATAGGCATTTTCTTTCAACTGCTGCATTTGGCCTGGCGTCAATACAGGTGAATCCAATTGAATGCGGCGGCTGTTCGTTTCATCCGGTTTCAGCAAATCTCCTTCCGCACCCAGAAATGTCATCGTTGACGTGACGATCTGTTCACGAAGTGAATCGATTGGCGGGTTGGTTACCTGTGCAAAAGATTGCTTGAAATAGTTGAATAGCGATTGCGGGCGATCTGATAAGACCGCTAATGGAATGTCATTCCCCATGCTGCCAAGTGGATCTTTGCCTTCGTTAATGACCGGCAGTAAATATTTTTGGACATCTTCATACGTGTATCCGAACGCTTTTTGCCTGAATAACAAATCACTCAATGGCTCCCCTTCGAGCGCAGGTTCTTCGTCACGCAATTGAACAAGCTGTTCGTCCAGCCATTGCTGGTATGGTTTTTCCTGAGCCATTTCCGACTTGATCTCTTCATCGGAGACAATACGGCCTTCCTCTAAATCTATTAAAAGCATTCTGCCTGGGCTTAAACGATCTTTATATAATACATTCTCCGGCTCCACATCGATCACGCCGACTTCGGATGAGAATATGATGTAATCATCTTTTGTCACATAATACCTTGCCGGCCTTAAACCATTTCGATCAAGGATGGCACCGATTTGCTTGCCATTCGTAAAGGATATGGCCGTCGGACCATCCCATGGCTCCATGAGCATGCTATGGTATTCGTAAAATGCCTTCTTTTCCTTCGTCATATGCGGATTCTCCGTCCACGGTTCAGGAATGAGCATCATCGCCGCATGTGCCGGCTTACGCCCGGCAAGCACGAAGAACTCAAGTGCATTATCAAGAATCGAGGAATCACTGCCGTCTATATCCAGAATAGGCAGGACCTTTTGCAAGTCATCCCCGAATGCTTCCGACACGAACTGCTGCTCACGCGCTTTCATCCAATTCACATTGCCCCTAAGCGTATTGATTTCGCCATTATGGATCAGGTAACGGTTTGGATGTGCCCGTTCCCAACTAGGAAAAGTATTCGTGCTGAAGCGGGAATGCACTAAAGCAAAAGCCGAAACGAAAGACTCCTGTTGAAGGTCAAGATAAAAAGCATCCACCTGCTCTGGCGTCAATAATCCTTTGTATACGATCGTAGCACTTGAAAGGCTTGCAAAATAAAAACGTTTGCCGCGTTCACGGGCCCAGTTTTCAGCTTGTTTTCTGATAATGAACAATTTACGCTCAAAAGCTAAATCATCTGTCAGCCCAACGCTTGCCCCGATGAAAACTTGGCGGATCGTCGGACATGTCTCCTTGCCGACCTCCCCGATTTTCGTTGCATCAACAGGAACCGTTCTCCAGCCTAATAGCGTTTGGCCCTCTTGTTCGATAAATGCATTCAAACGAGTTTCGATTTCATTCCGTTCATCATCATTGTTAGAGAAAAAGAGCATGCCTACACCATAGCGTCCTTTTGCCGGCAAATTCATTTCCGGGCATGCCAGCCTGAAATATTCATCAGGAATCTGTACCATTAATCCTGCGCCATCTCCTGTAAGGGGATCGCTGCCTTGTCCGCCGCGATGATCTAATTGGCACAGCATATCCAGTCCTTGTTTGACGATGTCATGTGTAGCAAGCCCTTTTAAATGAGCGTATAAACCGATCCCACATGCATCATGTTCAAATTCAGGATGGTAGAGCCCTTGTGCTTTTGGTATTTGATTGTATGTCATATTAATCGCCCCCATCGTATTCTTACACCGTTATGTCACTTACATTTATTCTAGGTTTTCAAATCGATATAAACAATATATAATTCTAGTAGAATCTATCTCACTTTGAGATGAATGTCAGGAGGATGAATAAATGGAACTACGCCAATTACGTTATTTTGTTGAAGTCGCCGAGAGAGAACACGTCTCTGAAGCCGCAGAGCACTTGCATATTGCACAATCAGCGATCAGCCGGCAAATCTCCAGACTGGAAGATGAGCTTGGCGTTCTTTTATTCGAGAAAATCGGCCGTAATATCCAGTTAACGCCCATCGGTAAAATTTTCTTGATTCATGCAAAAACGGCGATACAGGCGATAGAATATGCCAAATATCAAATTGATGAGTTTTTGGACCCTGAACACGGAAGCATTAAAATCGGGTTCCCGACCAGCCTTTCCACCCATTTACTTCCTACCGTCATTTCCGCTTTTAAAGATGAGCAGCCGAATATCGGCTTCCATTTAAGACAGGGATCTTATTCCTCGTTAAAGGAAGCTGTCAAAAATCGCGAAATCGGATTAGCCTTCCTTGGGCCGATTCCGACAAACGATCCAGATATCGAAGGTCATATCCTGTTCACGGAAAACATTTCCGCTTTACTGCCGATAACGCACCCATTGGCCGAAAGGAAAAGTCTGCGTCTAAGTGACTTGCGAAATGATCCCTTCGTCTTGTTTCCAAAAGGATACATCTTTCACACTATCGCTCTCGAAGCATGCAAAGCAGCCGGTTTCACACCGAACATCGCCTCGGAAGGTGAAGACATGGATTCCATAAAAGGGCTCGTATCTGCCGGAATCGGAGTCAGTCTGCTCCCTGATAGTACCTTTTATGAAGTCATTCCAAGACTGACTGTCAAAATCCCGGTCGATTCACCCGAAGTCAAACGAACTGTCGGCATCATCACTTCCAAAAACAGGGAGTTGGCACCATCAGAAAAACTTTTTTACCAATTTACCAAAAAGTTCTTCTCTGTTCTCGAGCAATATCAATAAAAAACGGCGATCCTCCTGAACTGTGAATGTGAAGGAAGATGGGACAGCCTTTTCCATTAACAAATAACGTAACAAGATTATTCGTTCGGGAGGAATATACATGAAACACTTGAGCTTCATGAATTGGTCGCCGCCCAGTCCAATGCTCTTATGAAATTTAAAAAAGCTTATCCGAAAATAAAAGATCCCATTTTAAAAACGATATATAGGCAAACGATCGATTCCCTTACCCAAAACATCATGGATCTGCTGAAATTTTATCCATTGACGCCTAGGACGGGCCGGGATGACGCATCAGCCGCTGCTGCTAGGGAATTGCTGATCTTTGCCAAATCATCCATCAAAAATTATGCTGTTACCATTACTGAAACAGCCACCCCTTCCCTTCGAAAAGTATTTAGGAAACATTTAAATGGAGCCATCGATACCCACGCCAAGATATTCCACTACCTTTATGAAAGAAACCTCTATCCTGCTTACGACTTGTACCAATTGCTTCAAAATGACGTCGATGTTTCCAATCAGACTCTTTCCCAACCATTCTAAATGCAACAAAAAGGCAAGCATAACGATTGCTTGCCTTTTTGCCGTGTCCCAATTTCACTATAATGTTATAATATACAAGATTTGGTTTTAATCAGGTAAATAGTATACAAGAGGTGAAAATCATGAAAAAGATCTTTCTATCCATCATCCTATCCCTGACCTCACTTTCGTTAGTCGCCTGTAAGGCTGATGAGCCAAAATCCGGGAATAACCTTTCAGTTCCTGAGTTGACTGCAAGGGAAAAAGCCATACTGGAGAATTCTAGTGAACATTTCTTTCTTATCGATTTCAATGTTGATGATACATACAAGGAGATGTCCGTCTGGGTCGAAAAATATGAATTTGGCAAACTTGTCGAACCAGAAATGGGACGCATGACGACTGCCGTCAGTGATAATGGGACAATCATCTTTACGACCTCCAAAACGATTGCTGATCAAAATCAGTCGATGTTCAACATCAGCATTCAAAATGACGCTGGTACGGATACAGCTACTTATCCTGAAACCATTGGTGAAATGGAATCGAGCGTATGGGGCAGTGCTGACAAACTCAAAATAAACAGCACAAAAAAGCTTGTATTGGCGAGTATTTGTTATTCAAACGAAAATGAAGGCATAAGTTCACTTTCCAATGATTTTTATGGTGATAGTGATGGCCATATGGACGAGTTGAAGAAATACGATGTCGTCTATCTTCTGAGAAGTGAATTCACTAAATGAGCTGACAAATGAAGGGGCAAGATAAATCGAACTTGCCCCTTCATTTTTTCATTTCGCCCTATTTACCGCATCAAGACCTCCCCGCCCAGTCATCTCCCTGGCCTTACAGTAACCCCAATTTGCCTCCCGACGAATTACATATATTCCACATCAAGCTAGAGAAAAACTCATGCTTTAAGAGCAATTCAAGATCGAAGTGGCGGAGTTGGCGGATCCACAAGCAAAAGAGAGTCCGCCAAGGGCTGACTCCCATAAATTCACAACCTCTTATTATTCTTATCTATATTAGTGAATTTTTTAAAGTTTTCATTTCTAAGTGAATACCAGCTACTTTATCATTGATATTTGTCACAATTAATCCAACATCCATAAAAAGGGGGTTGAAGGCAGAAGCATTTGGGTGTAATCTTTAAAAATAAAAAAACGGAAAGAAGTTCTTTAATTGAAGAAAATCATCCTCCTCTTTGCAGCAGTAGTCATCGCGAGCTCTCTCGGACATCAAATAACCGGCGGATATGTGGATCCTCGGAAATCCCGCCCTAGGTATTTACACTTTAAATAAGGAATCCGCTTTTGTGCTGGATTCCTTATATTTTCGGAAGTATTTAATCCCCTTAAATTAATCACTTTCCTCATTATTTCTCTCTAATATCAGATCATCCTCATTCGATATATAACCATCATTATCTATTTTTTTCAATAGACACGTTATAGCCATTTTTCAGTTCTATCTCGATAGGTTTTTTCCCATTTTCATCAATTTCCCACTGAATGGTTTGCAAACTTTCGGTTTTCCGTTTCATCCTTTATATCGACAAACACTCGAATGTTATCGGATGTCCTTGATAGTACATAATTCCCCGCTTGTATTTCTGTACCGACACCGCTCATCATCGAGCGGTGTTTTCATTCATTTTCTCACAAAAAAAGCCGTTTAACCTGTAAGTTAAACGGCCTTCACTGCTATTTAGATTTTTTAACGGTTACTTTTGTTGCTTTTCCTGTATTGCCCGCTTTGTCTTTTGCTGAGACGTATAATGCGGACCCTGCTTTTTTCTTGCTGATTTTGATGGAGAAGTTCCCCTTACTATCAGCTTTTGCCGTTCCGATGTTTTTATTGCTGTACTTCACGGTTACGCTTGAACCGATTTCCGCTTTACCAGTTACTTTTGTTGCTTTGTCGTTTACTTCATTCACTTTCGGTGCACCCGGAGCGGTTTTATCTTTAACCGTTACTTTTGTTGCTTTTCCTGTATTGCCCGCTTTGTCTTTTGCTGAGACGTATAATGCGGACCCTGCTTTTTTCTTGCTGATTTTGATGGAGAAGTTCCCCTTACTATCAGCTTTTGCCGTTCCAATGTTTTTATTGCTGTACTTTACGGTTACGCTTGAACCGATTTCCGCTTTACCAGTCACTTTTGTTGCTTTATCGCTTACTTCATTCACTTTCGGTGCATCCGGGGCTGTTTTATCGAGAACAGTCACGGTTGCCGCCTTGCTTTCACGTTTCGCTAAGTCTGTAGCTGTGACTGAAAGTTTAGTGCCAGCCTTTTGCTTGCTGATTTTCACTTTGAAATTCCCTTTGCTGTCCGTGTTACCTGAACCAATCACTTTTTTCGCGCTATTTTTGATCGAGATTTTCATGTCCGCTTGTGATTGACCCGTTACATACGTATCTTTGTCACTTACAGCTTTAACAGTTGGTTTGTTAGGGGTTGCACCCTTATTCACGAATACTTTGATTGAAGATACTGCTAGTTTGGAAGAATCAGAGATATTCACCGTAAGCTGCTGCGCAGCTTTTTGGACCGGAATCGTAACGGTGAATGTTCCGTTAGCTGCCGCCGTTCCTTTACCGAGTGTTTTGTTTCCGCTTTTCACTTCGATTACTGAACCTTTTTTAGCTGAACCAGTCAGTTTTGTTTGCGTATCCATCACAAGATTGACTTTAGCTTGTAAATCCACGGCACTAAGAGCACTGTACGCATTCAGTCTTCCATATCCAGATACTAAATCTTTTCCGACAGGCAGTTCTTCTTCCGGCATCATGATTTCTCCATCTTCCGGTTGATAGCCCTCATAAGGGTCTACATTATCTTCTTCTTTAAAAGCGACATATTCCGATGTCTCATGAAGGATTTCCCTTACTTCATTCACTTTCAACCCAGGGTTTCCGGATAATAAAAGAGCTGTAGCTGCCGCAACATGGGGAGTTGCCATTGATGTACCATCCATGTAGGTAACATTCCCATTAGGCACAAGGCTCGGGATGCCTGTCCCTGGAGCGACCATGTCCAATTTCGATCCATAATTGGAATAATCGGATACTAAATCAAGGGCATTGGTTGCACCGACGGATATGGCGTATTTAGATGATGCAGGATAAGAAAGGCCCTCCATCCCATCATTTCCGCTTGCTACGACAACCATTACATTCTTGGCAGCGGCATGTTTCAAGGCATATTCAATCGTCCTGCTATATTCTCCGCCCAAGCTAAGGTTTATGACCTTTGCACCATGATCCACGGCATATTTAATGCCTAGAGCAATTTTCTCATTGTCTCCATATCCTGAAGAGTCCAAGACCTTCACAGGCATGATTTTAGCTACTGGATTGATTCCTTGCATGGAATATCCATTATCCGCTTTGGCAGCGATGATTCCGGATACATGTGTACCATGGCCATTGTCATCGATCGCTTTTTCTTTCTTATCGATGAAGTTCCTACCTGACTCCATTTTAACGACACCCTGTAGATCTGCAAGTGAATCATCGACTCCTGTGTCGATGACCGCTACCAATGTATCTTTTAAATTACGTTTCTTAATAAGGTTCTGCAGTTTTTCGTTATCGATGTCCGCTCCCTTTATGCCTTCTTCCCCACCGGCGTTAGCTAAAGACCATTGATACGGCGATTGAATGTCTGCAGAAAATGCTTTGTACGTTTTTACCGGTTCGATATATTCCACTTCTGGAAGTTTTTCGATACCGGATAGTGCTGCTGTGCTCATTTTAGCTTGGTTCTTTAACTCTACTACATACATATCATCATACAGAACCTCTTGTTGTTTAGGTGCCACCGATAATGTTCCATATCCTACTCGGCTTATCTTGGATTGGACAGCGTTTAATGACTTCCCTGGTTTAAGTTTGACAATATATTTGTTCTTTATATTCTTCGAAGCAGGAAGTTCTATTCCCGCTTTGCTTGCGATATCGACGATTCTTTCACCTGCAAGCTTATCAAGGTTGATTTTCTTAGCTATGCTGTTCATTTCTTTTTTCAATCCAGCTGGAGCGACGTCTGCCGACTTATTGAATAAAGCTTTAATTGAGTCTTGCTGTTTGTTGCTAATGACTGCCGTACTGCTTGCTCCATTCTCATTAAGATCCTCAATAAGGGGCTTAATCTCGACTAAGTGTTTATAAACGGCTTCTCTTGCCGTTTTATTCCCGGCAAGATGAAGAGCCAGGAATGGCGAAGCTTTATAGTATAAAGAGGAAAGGGTGCGTCCCTCAGGCGACTTCGTGAGAACCTCATCTCTAAACACGCGGAGTGTTTTCAACATGGATTCTCCCGTTTTCTTATCGTTTACACTCACTTCAACCGGGCATGATTCGAGATCCTCCCCTTCGTCCCCGGCAGATGGCGGCAATGTTACTGAATGCGCATTGATGGAGTATTCAGCTACATTTTCCGCATCCGGGATCGGATTTCCCTCATCATCCGTATCGCCGAAATATTCAACTTTAACATAATATGTTCCTTCCCAAGCATATGGGAAATCGACAACGGCTTCTTCATCAGGATAAGAAGAGACCATATAATTACTCTCATCTTTTTCTGCTTTTTCTTTATCTTGATATACGGAGATATTCAAGATTTTGTCCGAATTGACTTCGAATTCAATGTGGGAGAACTTTTGTATTTCTTCTGTTGTGGGACTGATTTGATACCATTGAACATCCGGTTTTTCAAACTTTCCGTCCAGAGTGTCCCCATTTTTAATCGTTTTTACATTTTCAACGGGTGTTGCTGGTGCAGCTTGAGAATTTAGCGGAATCATCAAGCTGAAAATCAGTGAAAAAATTAGTACACACGCCGTAATTCGACTCACATTCTTAAATTTCACGGTTTCCCCTCCAATAATTGGTTAAAAAATAACAGTACTATACCAAACTATCACACTGTAAAATTTTATCAACCAATTTTTTCCCTTTTTTATGTCAAATGCTTGATTTATTTGTCCATCAAGCCGAAAAATGATTCACATGTACCAATTAAGCAAGCTATTTGAGTTCCGATGGTCATCTCATGACGATAGTCGTTGCCAATATTCGATAGATTCAAATCGGTGAAAATCCTAACATGACCTATTTCCTATGGCCGGTCAATGACTGCGAAAAAAAGCTGCCCCGCAGTAAAAGTATGCGGGACAGCTTCCAATCATTATTATTTAGTTGGCGACGATATTGACTAATTTGCCTGGTACGGCAATCACTTTACGAATGGTTTTCCCATCGATTTGTTCTTTGATGGAATCATCACCCATCGCGATTTCCTCCAGTTTTTCTTTCGTAGTGTCAGTCGGCACCATTAATTTCGCTTTGACTTTTCCGTTGATTTGGATGACGATTTCGACTTCGTTATCCACTAACTTCGCTTCGTCGAAAGCAGGCCATGTTCCGTACGTGATGCTTTCGGAATGACCCAGTTTAGACCAAATTTCCTCGGCGATGTGCGGTGCAACTGGTGCAAGCAGCTTTACGAAGCCTTCGATATATACTTTAGGAAGCGAATCCGCTTTATAAGCATCATTAATGAATACCATCAATTGTGAAATCGCCGTATTGAATTTCAATTCCTCATAATTCTCGGTCACTTTTTTAACCGTTTGATGATAGACTTTCTCGAGCTTGCCCGTGTCATCCGTTTCTGTCATCTTATCTGTGATCGTACCGTCATCGTTGACCAATAAACGCCAGATACGGTCAAGGAATCTGCGAGAACCGTCCAATCCGTTTGTGGACCAGGCAATCGAAGCATCCAATGGCCCCATGAACATTTCGTACATGCGAAGTGTATCGGCACCATGGCTTTCAACGATATCATCCGGGTTCACGACATTCCCTTTGGATTTACTCATTTTTTCATTATTCTCGCCAAGGATCATTCCTTGGTTGAATAGGTTTTGGAATGGTTCCTTCGTTGGCACGACACCGATATCATACAGGAATTTATGCCAGAAACGAGCGTAAAGCAAATGAAGCACCGCATGCTCGGCGCCGCCGATATAAATGTCGACCGGCATCCATTCTTTTAATTTTTCAGGATCTGCAAGTGCTTCCTTGTTGTCAGGATCGATATAACGCAGGAAGTACCAGCTGCTGCCTGCCCACTGTGGCATCGTGTTTGTCTCACGGCGCCCTTTTCGTCCGTTTTCATCCGTAACATTCACCCATTCCGATATGTTCGCAAGTGGTGATTCGCCTGTACCTGAAGGCTTGATGTCCGTAGCTTTTGGTAAAATCAACGGAAGATCTTCTTCCTTCACTGGAGACATCGTGCCGTCTTCCCAATGGATGATTGGAATCGGTTCGCCCCAGTAACGCTGACGGCTGAATAACCAATCGCGAAGGCGGTATGTTATTTTCTTCGTTCCGATTTCTTTCTCTTCCAGCCATTTGATCATGGTCGAAATGGCTTCTTCTTTATTCAATCCATCAAGGAATTCCGAATTCACATGAAGACCATCGCCTGTATATGCTTCACTTGTCACGTCTCCGCCAGCTACGACTTCCTTGATCGGCAAGTCGAACTTGACTGCAAACTCATAATCACGCTCATCATGGGCAGGAACGGCCATGATTGCTCCTGTTCCGTAGCTGATCAACACGTAATCGGCAATCCAGATTGGCATTTTTTCGCCGTTTACCGGGTTAATGGCATAAGCCCCCGTGAACACGCCTGATTTATCCTTTGCCAAGTCTGTTCTTTCCAAGTCGCTTTTATGTTTCACTTCATCTAAATAGGCCTCAACTGCCGCCCTTTGATCAGCCGACGTAATTTTATCGACAAACTGATGTTCAGGTGCCAATACGGCATATGTTGCCCCGAATAACGTATCCGGACGAGTCGTGAACACCGTGAATGTTTCATCAAAGCCATCGATATTGAATGTAACCTCCGCTCCCTCGGAACGGCCAATCCAGTTACGCTGCATATCCTTGATGTTTTCCGGCCAATCCACATCATTCAGATCGTCGATTAAGCGGTCTGCATACGCCGTGATACGAAGCATCCACTGTTTCATCGGACGGCGCTCGACCGGATGGCCCCCACGCTCACTTTTCCCATCGATGACTTCTTCGTTAGCCAATACCGTACCAAGTGCCGGACACCAGTTAACGGCCACTTCATCAATATATGCAAGGCCCTTTTCATATAATTTCAAGAAGATCCATTGCGTCCATTTGTAATAGTCGGGATCTGTCGTGTTTATTTCGCGATCCCAGTCATAAGAAAAACCAAGAGCTTTGATTTGGCGGCGGAACGTGTTGATGTTGTGTTCCGTGAATTCAGCTGGATCATTTCCCGTATCGATCGCATATTGCTCTGCAGGAAGTCCAAAAGCGTCCCAGCCGATCGGGTGCAATACATTATACCCCTGCGCCCGTTTCATCCGTGCCAGGATATCGCTTGCCGTATAACCTTCCGGGTGCCCTACATGAAGACCGGCCCCTGAAGGATACGGGAACATATCCAGCGCATAGAATTTGCGTTTGCCGCTTTCTTCACCCGTTTTGAATGTCTTATTGCCTTCCCAATACTTTTGCCATTTCGTTTCTATGCTTCTATGATCAAAACTCATATGATTTCCTCCTAATTTCCGTATAAAAAAACAATAAAAAACCCCTCATCCCAAAATAGGGACGAGAGGATTATGTATATCTTCCCGCGGTACCACCCACATTGGCGATAGCTAAAATCCGCCCAGCTTAAAACATCCGTAACATGGATTAAAACGCCAGGCATTACTTTTCACCTTCACACCCGGGACTCCAAGGCGAGTTCACGACCATCCCAGGTTGACTTGCACCATCCGTCAACTCTCTTTACTGGTTTAAATCGTTACTATTCCTCATCACAGTCTTTATGAGAATATTGCATTTTATTTTATTCTAGTCAATTTCACCGACAATTGCAATAGCCGTACATAAACATTATCGACAGGTTTTTCATTATATATGCGAATTAAAGAAAAATTGCGCAAAAAAGGGAGCTATTCATTCATAGCTCCCTTGTTTCCATTTAATGTCGCAGTAAGATCATTTCATTCCTCAATTGATTCAACTGCTGCTTCATCCGCGAAAGCATTTCCCTTTGCTGGTCATTCGAACTGGCATACAATCGCTCCATATCCGTCAAAGCCTCTTCGATATACTTTTGCGAATTTTGAAATTGTTCATCATCATAATGCTCCTGCCGTGAGGCCTCGTTAAATTCATACTCTGCAAAATGGAGAGCCCCTTCACATTGCTCTAAAAAATGATCGACGGATTGTCTGGTTGCCATTTCAAACCCTCTCCTTCGCGTCTCATTTGGATGATTCGGAATCATCTTGTCTAGTTTGAGCAAATAACGGTTGGATTATCATTTTTTTTTGAGCATTCAAGCTTTATCCCAAAACTTCTCACCTTGATGGGAAATGAACCGCTCGATCCATTCAGCAAAGCCCATATGGAGTTTCTCGCCTTCTTCAAAATCATCGATATGGCCTTTTACCATTAAATACTCCTTATCGCCTTTAGCGACTGCTTCTCCATCGATGACGATATTATCTTGATAAATGCAGGCCACTTTATAGCATCCCTCGTAGGAATTTTCATATGTGTAATTAATAATATCATCCAGACTGTATAAATCATTTTCCCCACCCGATTCCACATTATCGAACAGACGGCATCCATTGGTTATTTTTAAAAACTCCTTATAATCCTCGGGCAGAAGCAGTCCGGTTTTCTTTTCAAAGGAATGAATTTGTTCATCCGAAGCAGGTGAATTGAAGGTGCAAGTCGCTTTGTATATGAACCCATCTTCATTTACTTCGATCACCTGATTATTTTCGGCTAATTTCTTTTTCATTTGATTAATCGCTTCTTCAACTTGACCGGTCATGTCCATCAGCTCCCGATTGGATATAGTCATTCAAAGATATACTGGAAATAGCAGCAAAATGTTTAGCCTTCAAGTATACAGTATACGCTTATTTTCCGAAAAAAGACCTAGCTGCGAGAATGTTGTATAATATATGTTGCTCTTTATTTTATTTAGGAGGTTGCTGATTTGAATCAAGCAAACCCGTTTATATATGCAACGGATAACAAACGATATCATACATGGAATTACCACCTAAGGGAACATTTTGGACATAAAGTCTTTAAAGTTGCCCTGGATGGGGGTTTTGACTGTCCGAACCGTGATGGCACCGTCGCACATGGCGGCTGTACCTTCTGCAGTGCCTCAGGATCTGGTGACTTTGCGGGCAACAGGGTTGAACCCCTCGACGTCCAGTTCAAGAAGATCAGCGAACGGATGCATCATAAATGGAAAGATGGAAAATATATGGCTTATTTCCAAGCGTTCACGAATACGCATGCACCCGTGGCAGAGCTTCGCGAGAAATACGAAAGTGTATTGACCCAGGAAGGTGTCGTCGGACTCTCGATCGCGACACGCCCGGATTGCCTTCCAGATGATGTAGTCGAGTATTTAGCGGAATTGAACGAACGCACCTACCTTTGGGTGGAGCTTGGTCTCCAGACCGTTCATGAAAAGACTGCAACGATGATCAACCGTGCCCACGACTTCGATTGCTACAAAGAAGGCGTCGATAAACTGCGCAAACACGGCATCCGCGTATGCTCCCATATCATCAATGGCCTACCTCAGGAAGATTACGGCATGATGAAGGAAACAGCCCGTGAAGTCGCCAAACTCGATGTGCAGGGGATAAAGATCCATTTACTTCATCTATTAAAAGGGACACCGATGGTCAAACAATATGAAAAAGGCCTGCTCGAATTTCTTGACCGTGACGATTATGTCAGCCTGGTATGTGACCAGCTCGAAATAATCCCTCCAGAAATGATCGTCCATCGCATTACGGGTGACGGTCCGATTGATTTGATGATCGGTCCAATGTGGAGCGTCAATAAATGGGATGTCTTGAATGCCATTGACGCCGAATTGAAACGCCGCAACAGCTGGCAGGGAATAAATCATCACACGGAGGTACAATCATGAAGCTTGATCGAATTTTGCCATTCGCCAGGATTCTGCTGGAAAAAGCGGTCCGCCCCGGGGATATAACCATGGATGGCACGATGGGCAACGGCTTTGATACGGCCTTTCTTGCAGGGCTTACAGGTGTAAATGGACATGTCTATAGTTTTGATATTCAGAAAGAAGCGATCCAAACCACAGCGGCGAAACTGGACGCCGAGAATTTACAAGAGCGCTGCACCCTCATTCACGATGGGCATGAACATTTAAGCAAATACATCAAGAATGAACATTCCGGAAAGATCACAGGTGCCATTTTCAACTTAGGCTACCTTCCTGGCGGAGACAAATCAATCATTACCCAAGCCGATACGACAATATCAGCCATTGAACAGCTGTTCGGACTGATGGCGCCTGAAGGCATCATCATCCTCGTCATTTACCATGGTCATCCGGGGGGATCGGAAGAACGGGATGCATTGATGGATTACGTAGAGAACTTCCCTCAACAGAAAGCCCATATCCTGAAATACGGATTCATCAACCAAGCAAATAATCCGCCATTCATTGTCGCGATTGAAAAAAGATGATGACTTTTGACACCGTTCGCCACGAACGGTGTTTTTTCAATCCCAACTCGCAGGCAGCAGAATTACCAATCATAACTTTTTGAATTTTTCGTCTATAATGATTATAATGATAGAAAATAGATAAGAGGGTGCAGAAAATGGAACATTTGCCTACTTCATTACTGACGGATATATTGACTGAAAAAATCAAAAGAGATTCAAATGAGCAATACGAAGATTTTGTCAGCTCGCTTAACTCGTTGACAGAAAAACAAAAAAACATGGAGGACCTTAAACAATTCGATCATCATTTTGATAAGTTCCTGCCACAGCTCGATTTAATGATTTCCACCCAAAACCATGAATCGATCATGAATATGAAAGCGACTCTTTTGGACCTATTCGCCAATGACTTGACCTTCAAATCCATTTATCTTCTATCGACCGCATTATCCAATAAAAAAGAACTTACACATTTAAACCAATTTATGTATCCGGTTACTTTCTGGGCACCGGTCATCAAATCGAATGAAATGCTAAGAAACGCAGGCTGAACCAAATATAAAAAGCTGCCGAGATTACATTCGGCAGCTTTTTCATTTATCGTGAAAGTATGTACTGATCAAACGACATACCCTAATATCTTTAAACGGTTTTCAACAAAACTCAGCGCATATTGAAATACATCATCTCGCTCTGGTTCATTGAAGATTTCATGATAAAGCTTCGGCCATTCCTTATATTGCTTTTCACTGGCCAAGTTATAATTAAACCACTCACGAACCGCCTTCTTATTCACGATTCGGTCATCTCCGCCCTGCATGACCAAAAGCGGCACATCCTGAAATTCAGGGATCTCTTCAAAAGCATCCTTCATGGCCTGTGCGAGCTCGCGATACCAGCGGATTGAAACCTTCGTGATATATAATGTATCGTTTCTATCGGATTCACGGATTTCCGCACTTCTCGTCGCCATTTCAGGTGTCAATCCGGAATCTACCCTGAACTGAGGCATCACGATGTTCAAACCATGCGAGATGGTTGTAAGGAACTTTGGCGGCTTCGTCACGAGGCCCAAGCATGGAGAAGAAAGAATCACCCCTGCAATGTCCCATTCCTCTTCCTGAAGAAGGCGTATCGAAATCAAACCACCCATGCTGTGTCCAAGCAAAAAGACCGGCAACGAATATTCGTAAGCCTCTTCTATCCAGCTTTTCACTTCGTCCAAATACTCATCAAAGGAATCGATATGTCCCCGGTAGGCGCGAGTTGTCATACCCTGCCCAGGAAGGTCGCCCATGACGACATGGTATCCAGCTGAAAGCCACATTTGTGTTACCCACTTATAACGTCCGTGATGTTCCATTGCCCCATGAATGATGACAATGACTCCTTTTGCGTCTCCTTCTGTCTCCCATTTCCACATTCGAAATCCCCCTTTCGCTTTTCACTTGTTGTGTACGATTCATGATAGTCAAAATAATATATATAAATTATAACCATATTCGTGATTTTCGACAAAAAAGAAATCTAACAAGTTGTACATTGCTATTATAAATAGCCAAGTGTATTTACATACGGTATATTAAAATAATACATAAAAACATTCACTTCGGAAAGGAAATGATTGAAATTGATTATTTATCCGTATAAAGGCAAAGAACCTGAAATCGCTGAAAGCGCTTATATCGCTGAGAATGCTGTCGTGACAGGTGATGTCAAAATCGGCGACGAAACATCCATTTGGTTCAATTCCGTCATTCGCGGTGATGTATCCCCAACCATCATCGGGAAAAAAGTCAGTATACAGGATAACAGCATCCTGCACCAAAGCCCAAATAATCCATTGATCATCGAGGATGAAGTGACCATTGGCCATCAGGTCATTTTACATAGCTGTAAAATCCGCAAAGGAGCTTTGATCGGCATGGGATCGATCGTACTAGATGAAGCCGAAATCGGTGAAGGGGCCTTCATCGGTGCCGGCAGTCTCGTTCCCCAAGGTAAAGTCATTCCACCGAACATGCTGGCATTCGGACGTCCAGCTAAAGTCATTCGCGAAATCAACGATGAAGACCGCCAGGATATGGAACGCATCGTACGTGAATACGCCGAAAAAGGACAATACTATAAAACGGCTGAACGAATAAAGTAACGCACGACCAATTGACTGAAAGTTACGAGTATTATACTGTAACTCACCAGTAAACGTTACAGACTCACGAGTAAATTGCTCTGACTCACGAGTAAACTGCTCTAACTCACGAGTAAATCGCTCTAACTCACGAGTAAATCGCTCTAACTCACGAGTAAACTGCTCTGACTCACGAGTAAAACGCACTAATTCACGAGTAAATGCTAACTCACGAGTATAAACTGCTCTAACTTACGAGTAAACTGCTCTAACTCACGAGTAAATCGCTCTAACTCACGAGTAAACTGCTCTGACTCACGAGTAATTGCTACTAACTCACGAGTAAAACGCTCTAACTTACGAGTAAATTGCTCTGACTCAGAGTAAACTGCTCTAACTCACGAGTAAATTGCTCTAACTCACGAGTAAACTGCCCTAACTCACGAGTAAAACGCTCTAACTCACGAGTAAATCGCTCTAACTCACGAGTAAACTGCTCTGACTCACG
>NZ_JBHVQU010000010.1:26320-59787 GCF_042886655.1 Peribacillus sp. NPDC058002
CTCACGAGTAAACTGCCCTAACTCACGAGTAAAACGCTCTAACTCACGAGTAAATTGCTCTAACTCACGAGTAAATGCTAACTCACGAGTATAAACTGCTCTAACTTACGAGTAAATTGCTCTAATTCACGAGTAATTGCTCTAACTCAGAGTAAACCGACTCTAATTCACGAGTAGTTGACCCAAACAAACTTGTAAACGCCCCTGACTCACACGTATTGCACGTAAGTTGAATTTTTTTTGGATTTCTTGAATTATTCCCGCTGACGGCAAAATCAATCCATAAAAAAGGTGCCCCGCTAATTGCGGGACACCTTTTTTTATATGGATTACGCTTGTGCTTTTAATGTTTCTGCTTTGTCCGTGCGTTCCCATGGAAGATCGACATCTGTACGGCCAAAGTGTCCGTAGGCAGCTGTTTGTTTGTAGATCGGGCGACGAAGGTCAAGCATTTTGATGATACCTGCTGGACGAAGGTCGAAGTTAGCGCGAACTAGGTCAACAAGGACTTCTTCGCTAACTGTACCAGTTCCGAACGTATCAATTGAGATAGATACTGGCTCTGCAACACCAATTGCGTAGGCCAATTGAACTTCCGCTTTGTCGGCAAGGCCGGCTGCCACGATGTTTTTCGCAACATAACGAGCAGCGTATGCAGCAGAACGGTCAACTTTAGTAGCATCCTTACCAGAGAATGCACCGCCTCCGTGGCGAGCGTATCCGCCGTAAGTATCAACGATGATTTTACGTCCAGTAAGACCAGCATCCCCTTGAGGTCCGCCAATTACGAAACGGCCAGTCGGGTTGATGAAGTACTTAGTATCGGCATCGATCAATTCAGCTGGAACGACTGCTTCGATCACATGTTCTTTTAGATCGGCTTGAATTTGTTCGAGCGTAATTTCTGCATCATGCTGTGTAGAGATAACGATCGTATCTACACGTACAGGAACGTTATTTTCATCATATTCCACAGTTACCTGTGTTTTACCATCAGGGCGCAGGTAAGCAAGAGTTTCATCTTTACGGACTTGAGCCAAGCGGAATGAAAGTTTATGCGCCAATGAAATCGGAAGCGGCATAAGCTCTTCTGTTTCATTACAAGCAAATCCGAACATAAGACCTTGGTCCCCTGCACCGATTGCATCGATTTCTTCCTCTGACATGTTTCCTTCACGAGCTTCCAATGCTTTATCGACACCAGCTGCGATATCGGCAGACTGCTCATCAATGGAACTCAACACGGCACAAGTTTCAGCATCGAAACCGTATTTCGCACGTGTGTAGCCAATTCCTTTAATCGTATCACGAACGATACGCGGAATATCTACGTAAGCGGAAGTTGTAATTTCACCGGCAACAAGTACAAGACCTGTAGTTACGCTAGTTTCACACGCAACACGTGCATTTGCATCCTTAGCTAGGATAGCATCTAAAATGGAATCTGAAATCTGATCACAAATTTTGTCCGGATGGCCCTCTGTAACAGATTCAGAAGTAAATAGACGTTTCTTTGACATCATATTTCCTCCTTGGAAGTTAGTATGTTGCAGGCAAAAGCCTGAATTTTACGGAACTCGTTTCCCTCATTAGTTTCAACTATAGACACAGAATTACTTATTAAAAAACACAAAAACCTTCCCTGGCAAATGAGGAAAGGTTTAACATTCTGTCTTCTATCCTTTCACTCTTATCGTTCAAGGGTTTTTACCTTGCTCAGGTTAGCACCATCACCACTATTCCTTGAAGACCTTCGCTTTATTTTCGGCGATCGATCTTGGAGTCAAGTTCAATATGGCAGGTTGCTGGGTTTCAAAGGGCCTGTCCCTCCACCAACTCGGGATAAGAGAATCCGTACAATTTAAGATATTATCGTATCTGGCTGGAACTTGTCAATGCTTTTCTAAAAAGATGATATCCATCCAGAATGGCGTTCATTTGAAAAAACATGTTGATGCAACGTCCTAGAAGGGCTTACAATGCAAAATACGAATAGAAATGTTGTAAATTGCCATTAATAATAAAGGAATGAGCATCCGAAAAGGAACGACATCCGGACTTTCCCTTTAGCCATATATTGCTTTCTTACTTCCTATTAAAATAAAATTATCTTCATGAAAGTTTATGCGGTAATCCTGAATCGGTTCCTGCCGGATGAAAATGATTAACGCAACCAACTGAAAATAATCACAAATTAAAAGAAATAGTATAGACTAATTAAATGAATGTGTTATACTAATTGTAATCTAAAAACTTAAACAAAGGAAGGTACCTCATATATGAATTCTGTAGACGTTTCTAATGAGTTACACCAATTATTAACAGGAAACAACGTGCAAACTCAACTTTCAGTTCCTCAATTGGTTGAAAAAGTATTAAGCAGAAATGAAGGCGTTCTAACATCAACCGGTGCGGTAAAAGCTGAAACTGGCAAATATACAGGTCGTTCACCTAAAGATAAATATATCGTTGAAGAAGCATCAGTTAAAGATAAAATCGATTGGGGTCCAGTGAACCAGCCAATTTCCGAAGATGTATTCAATAAACTATATAATAAAGTAGTTGACTACCTAAAAGCAAAAGAAGAGATTTTTGTTTTTAAAGGCTTTGCTGGTGCAGATGAATCATCACGTCTTCCTATCCGTGTTGTTAATGAATATGCTTGGCATAACCTTTTCGCCCATACTTTGTTCATCCGTCCAAACGAAGAGGAATTGAGAGGTCACGAAGCTGAATTCACAATCCTTTCTGCACCTAACTTCAAAGCAGACCCGGAAGTTGACGGAACTACATCCGAAACTTTCATCATCGTTTCATTTGAACGCCGTACCATCCTGATCGGCGGAACGGAATATGCAGGAGAAATGAAAAAATCGATCTTCTCGATCATGAACTACTTACTTCCAGAGGCTGGAATCCTTCCAATGCATTGCTCTGCTAACGTAGGACGTGAAGGGGACGTCGCTTTATTCTTCGGTCTGTCCGGTACAGGCAAAACGACTTTGTCTGCAGACACGAGCCGTAAACTGATTGGCGATGACGAGCACGGCTGGTCTTCTAACGGCGTATTCAACATCGAAGGCGGCTGCTATGCGAAAACGATCAACCTTTCACGTGAAAAAGAACCACAAATTTTCGATGCCATCCGTTTCGGTGCCGTACTGGAAAATGTTGTTGTTGATCCGGATACACGTGTAGCGAACTATGATGACAGTTCATTGACTGAAAACACTCGTGCTGCTTACCAAATGCAAGCGATCGATAACATCGTGAACCCAAGTATTGCAGGACATCCAAATACAATCATTTTCTTGACAGCTGATGCTTCAGGCGTTCTGCCTCCAATCAGCAAGCTTTCCAAAGAACAGGCAATGTTCCACTTCCTAAGCGGATACACTAGTAAATTGGCTGGTACTGAAAGAGGCGTAACTTCACCGGAAGCTACATTCTCCACTTGCTTCGGTTCACCATTCTTACCGCTTCCAGCTACACGCTATGCCGAGATGCTTGGTGATAAAATCGACGAGCACAATGCTAAGGTATACCTTGTCAACACTGGATGGACTGGCGGTGCATATGGAACTGGAAGCCGTATGAAACTTGCTTACACCCGTGCAATGGTACAAGCTGCACTTGAAGGTGAATTAGCGAACATCGAAACGATCAAAGATGATATCTTCGGTTTGGATATCCCGCTTCATGTTCCTGGTGTTCCTGATGAAGTGCTTCAACCAATCAAGACTTGGGCAGATCCTGCAGCTTATAAAGAAGCAGCAACAGACCTTGCCGCTCAATTCCGTGCAAACTTCAAGAAATTCAAAAGCGTTCCAAGTGAAATCGAAGAACTTGGCGGACCGACAGCTTAATAAATTTTACACAAAAGGATCAAGCTCTTGCTTGGTCCTTTCAGTTTGTCGACAAGAAAGTATCTCTTCCCCTTCCCGAACCAAGACTATGTTTTCCTTCATTGCTTACTTTATCAAAATAGGGCGAAAAATGGCGTCTACGGTCGTATATAGTGCTGGGCAGGGCGAAAAACGGCGCTTGCTTGCTGTCGAATAACTGGCTTCCCCAGCCCCCGCCAGATACCCGCTGCAAGAGGCTTGGCAGACACAGACAGTCTCGGCGGAAAGGAATGTTTCTACAATCTGTCTGAAAGGACCAAGCTCTTGCATGGTCCTTTTCTTCATTGGAAAAAGGGCACTGTCATAGACAGCGCCTCCTTTATCCTTATACCATTAACGATGTTTGTCCAAGTTTTTAGATGATCGCTTTATTCCTGGCTTTTTTCATGGACATCGTTTTGTATTCATATATATTGCCCAGATTGGCCACCGGGACATCTGTTTTAGTTGCATCAATGCAATTGCGTGTATCCAAAATCAATTTATTGCTCATGAGATTCGCTAGCTTATCATAGTCCATCTGTTTAAATTCATCATGGTCAGTCAGGACAAGTATCAAGTCGGCATCATTTACAGCGTCTTCGACAGATACGACTGGCATCTTTCCGGATTGGACATGCGGGTCATGCAAGGCTACATCCATGTTGTCCATCCCCATCAGGATATTGACGACATCAATGGCGGGACTTTCTCGAATATCATCTACATTTCCTTTGTATGCAAGACCGAAAACGGCGACTTTTGGATTCCGGATCCCCTCTAGCATCATCCTTACGGAATTAACGATGTAATAAGGCATCGATACGTTGGTATCACGGGCCAATTTAATGATTCTCGCATACTCTGGTGCCTTTGCAACGATGAAATATGGATCGACCGCTAAACAATGGCCGCCAACTCCTGGCCCAGGTTGGTGTATATTCACACGAGGGTGTTTGTTCGCCATCGATATGACATCCAAAACATTGATGTCAAGCTCGAAACAGATTTTCGTCAGCTCATTCGCAAGGGCGATATTGACATCCCTGAAGGTGTTTTCCATCAGTTTGGACATTTCAGCCGTTTTCGCATCCGTCTGAATGATCTCCCCTTGAACGAAGGTTTTATAAACAAGGCTTCCTTTATATGAGCATGTTTCCGTGATACCTCCGACGATACGGTTATTATGAACCAACTCTTCAAGAATCCTTCCAGGTAAAACACGTTCCGGACAATGAACGAGGAAAATGTCTTTTCCGATGGTAAGGCCCGTCCTCTCGATCATCGGTTTAATATGATCATCCATGCTTCTCGGCGCTATCGTCGATTCGATAATGATGACATTCCCTTTTTTGATAAAAGGAAGAATGTTGGAGGTTGCATCCATGACATGAGTTAAATCACAAGATTGATGTATGTCCTTTTTATTTGGTGTAGGCACCGCGATAATGAAAACATCCGCATGTTCCGGGCTTAACGCAGCTCTGAACTTATTGGAAATAAGCACTTCTTGCAATACCTCTCCCAAACCTGGTTCTTCGATATGGAGCCTGCCGCTATTCAAATTGGAAATAATCTCAGGATGGATATCCACGCCGACAACATCGACACCGTGTTTCGCAAACATTAAAGAAGTTGGAAGTCCTATATAACCAAGTCCGATTGTACAAAGTTTCATATAAACCACTCCTATCTATTTTTCTGCTACACTCACATTCGTTAGGCTGTTTGATAGATTTCGATAAAAATTTCCTTCTCTTGTTTCCAATTGTACTTTTGTCGCGCCTTCAGGCAGTTATTGCTCATTTCCGCCCTTTTTTCAGGATGTTTCAATAAGTAATTGACGCCTTCGGCAATTGATTTTGGATCATGTGAATCGACACACACACCGATTTTTTCTGTATCGACAACCTTTTGAATTTCAGGAAAGCTGCAGGCAACCACAGGCACACCGCTCATCATGTATTCAAACAATTTATTTGAGGATGCGGAGTAGTGATTAAAGCAGACATTATTCAATATCTGAAAACCTAAATACGCATTTTTTGTATAATGGAGCAGCTCGTCGACCGGAACCTTCGGCAGGAACTTCACACGATGCTCCAGATTCATGTCGCTTACTTTTTTCATTAACTCGTCCTTGATTCTTCCATCCCCTATAAAAACTACCGTCCCGCCTTCGATCATCGGTACAGCATCAACCAATTGCTCCAATCCTCTTCCCATTTGCACGCCGCCTTGGTATAACAATATCGGTTCATTCTCTGGCAAATCGAGCAGCTCATGCAAATTCACGGCCGTACTTTCCTCAGGATTGGTTGGTATCGGGTAGTTATGGACCACCTTGGGATACAGACCATATAAGTCTTCGTTATACTTAGCTCTCGTATGGTTTTCAGCAATCATTTCATCGACGAACATTAATAGGAACTTCTCCATCAGCCCATAAATTCGGCTATTATATCCCGTTCTGCTCGTTTGCACCTCATGCGAGTCATAAATCAGCTTTTTTCTTCTCAACCATTTACTGCTGATCGCTCCCTGCATGAGCGTATTCAAGTCATTCGAATGGTAAAAATCATATTTCCTTTTCCGGCCATGATAGATCATTTGACCAAAAATATAGCTCCTTGTTAATAGGGTCGGCAGCTTCGTTTTAGTGATGATCATGGTGCACATCGCAAGGAGTGCAAGGGAACCGAACAGTATCCCCGATCCCAGCCAGCCGTTGATCAAGTTCAAGTTCCATAACGTATTCCAGACCAATAAGGCCAATAGAACGATTTCAAACTTCTTTTTCTTCAATTTGCCTACGATCCTGAGAACCCTATGAAGCGCCTCCCAGCGGTTATTCACCCTAGTGACGGAGAAACCATTTTGGTGTTTCTCCTTTTTGGGCAAGCCCTCGATTTTCCAGTTATGAATGGCAATTAAATCGACTTCATAACCAGCTTCAGTAAGTGCTGTGCACTCTCTTAGAACCCTCGCATCGTTTGTAAAGTGATTCCACACGAACATACATACTTTCTTCGCCATGTTGTCCTCCACTTCCGGAATTTTCAGCCTGACGCTTCCATCACATTGATGAGACCTTTAATATTTTTAGACCATTGAAAATGTTGTTTAGCATACCGATGACCGTTTTCCCCCAGTTCTTCACGAAGGGCTGGATCTGAGGCCATGGTCAAGATATGTTGACAGATTTCATCAACATTCCTGCTCTCTGCCACCAACCCGCATTTTGCCTCTTTGAGCATCTTCTTGGCCCTGCCGTCCACATCACCGACAATCGGTTTTCCGACACACATATAATCGATGATTTTACCAGGCAAAACTTTATTGAAGACTTCTTTTTCAACCAAGCTCACATAGGCAATATGGGATGTTGAAACTTCATGAAGGGTCACTCTTCGATTCATCGCATTAATCATCTTAATATTAGTCAGCCCTCTAGAGCTTATCTCCTTCTCCACTTCGGATATCCGATATCCATATCCAATCATCGAGAACTCGATTTGTTTATATACCCTTAGCTTTTCAGCCACGGCTATCAGTTTTTTCAAGTCCTGAGCCAGTCCGATATTCCCCGCATAAACGACCTTGATTACGTTTTCCGATACGGGTGTAAGCAAATTCTTTAACGTCAGCTCATCCGCAGTAAGCGAATTAGGGATGAATTGGATGGCCTCTTCCTTGACTCCCTTTGCAACGATATAATCCCTGAAACCAGGACTATTGATGATAATAAAATCCGAATGCCGATATAGCATCCTTTCCAGGAAGAAAGCGATTTTCAAAACCCACTTATGAGTGAATACCCCAACTCCTATCAACGATTCCGGCCATAAATCCCTGACATCGGTAATGAGTTTCGCCTTCATCTTCTTCTTGGCGATCAACGCCGCAAATGTCGGGAAGATCGGCGGGGTCGTGGCGAACACATAATCATATTTTTTTTCGAGACGGATGATTGTATAAATGAAAAGCCACATCGCTTCAAGATAATGAAGCAACCGCTTCCCCATATTGCTTGTATACCTCTTCACTTTGTCAGGTTTAATCCTGATGACATCTTCTTCAATGCTTTCTTCATCCCAAAACTTTGTATCTTGATATAAACTTTGATTAGGATAACTCGGCTTCAATGTGATGACCGTTACCTCAAATCCGTTTCTTTTCAAATGGAGATATATATTTTTCATTCTATTTCCCGCACTTCCGATTTCCGGATAAAAGTTTTGTACGATCATCAGGACGCTTTTCATATTCGCCTATCACCTCAATTCTGCTGAGCTATGCTTCCTGCTTTATATTGTAAATGCCAGATATTAACTGAAGGTTAAAGAATTATAAAGTCCTCATTAATATCGTAAAAATTCTGTTAATTATTGTTTCATTTTTAAATTTCCCGTGAACTTCCCGTTATAATGGGGGAGACATTCAGAAGAGGAGGAAATGAGCATGCCTAAACAACGTATTAAGGTCATGACCGTATTTGGTACAAGACCAGAGGCTATCAAAATGGCACCAGTCGTTTTGGAACTGAAAAAGCATCCAGAGGAAATAGAAACCATCGTGGTGGTCACCGCCCAGCATAGGGAAATGCTCGACCAAGTCTTGCAATGTTTTCAAATAAAGCCAGATCACGATTTGGATATGATGAAGGATAGACAAACATTAGAAGAGATTACGACTCGAGGGCTTGAAAAATTGAGTTCGCTCATGAAAGATATAAAACCGGATATCGTCCTCGTACATGGGGATACAACGACAACATTCATCGCAAGCTTGGCAGCTTTCTATAATAAGATACAGATTGGCCACGTTGAAGCTGGTCTCCGGACTGGTAATAAGTATTCTCCATATCCTGAAGAAATGAATAGGCAGCTGACAGGCGTCTTGGCTGATTTGCACTTTGCGCCAACTAATCAGGCTGCAGAGAATCTAATTTTGGAAAATAAAAAGAATGATTTTATCCATATTACTGGAAATACGGCTATCGATGCTTTGAAAACAACAGTGCGGAAAGACTATGAACATCCTATTCTATCTGGCTTGAATGGAGATCGTTTGTTATTGATGACAGCGCATAGACGAGAAAATATCGGAAAACCAATGGAAGAAATATTCCGTTCCGTCAAACGGCTGCTTGAAGATCACACAGATATCCAAGTCGTTTTCCCGCTTCATAAAAATCCAGTAGTCCGTGAAATTGCTTACCGGATTTTTGGCGAAACGGAAAGACTTCATTTAATAGAGCCGCTTGAGGTGCTTGATTTTCATAATTTTGCGGCGCACGCCCATCTAATATTGACAGATTCCGGAGGCGTGCAGGAAGAAGCCCCATCACTAGGTGTTCCTGTTCTTGTGCTGCGCGATACGACGGAACGTCCGGAAGGAATCGACGCTGGCACCCTTTTATTGGCAGGAATTGAGGAAGAACGAATTTATCAATTAGCCTCAGACCTACTTACAAATGAAGAAACCTATAAAAAAATGGCGACAGCTTCCAACCCATATGGAGATGGATTCGCTTCACAGCGGATTGTCGAAATCCTGTTAAAGCATTGCGGAATGAAGTCCCCCCTCCCATTATGAAAAAGCAGAAGAAAATAATGAGAAAAGCCTGTCACATAAGCGGCAGGCTTTTTCTATTCAGCCAGATTAACAAAGAGTACAAAACTAATCCTAATTTTAATTTGAAAATGTTAGATACCTATGTGATAGTTTGGGTAGATCAATAACTTTACATTGCTTGGAGGTGTTTAGATGTTTGGGGAAAATCCCAAGTGTGTTAAATGCGATAAAGAAATTAAGGGGGACGAAGTCGTTCTTGTGAAAATGCGTTATCCGAAGCGTAAAGGGATGACTGAAATAAAGGCATATTTAAAAAATGAAGGAAGCTTCATCTGCGAAGTTTGTTTTGATAAAGAGGATAACATCTCCCTGCCGAATTGATAGTCATGATAAGCAACAGGAAGATTAGCATGAAAAAAGTCAAGCAAGGTCAAGGAACAGTTTGGCGTTCAACGGGACGTGTGTTTCACAAAATGAATGTAAAAATGGCCGAAAATACAACTTGTATCTCCGGCCATCTTTTATATCATCCAAACACATGAAAATAATTCAAGACATTTTTTCCAATCAATAAAATCGTGACTGCAATGAATAATATCCGTACATATGAAGCACCTTTCTTAATTGCGAAGTTCGTTCCGACCAATGCTCCTGCGACCATTGCCAGACCCATCGGAATTCCATAGGCAAAATTGACGGTCCCCATGGATAAGAAAATGATAAGTGCAGCAATATTGCTTCCAAAATTCAATATTCTTGCATTCCCGGCAGCCTGGACAAAATCAAACCCGATGATCAAGAATGAAAATAATAAAAAGGAACCTGTGCCTGGTCCAAGAAAACCATCATAAAAACCAATCGCAAATATTATGATTATCAAAAGAATCATTTTCTTCCTTTTCAGCCCTTTATACTTTGCATCTTTACCCCAATCCTTTTTTACCAACGTATAAATCGCGACAATGACCAGCAAAACCAAAATGAGGGGCTTCAGTATCTCTGCGGAAACGAAATGTACAACATATGCTCCTAACGCCGCTCCAATCACAGTAATCGGAAACAGCTTGATGACGAATTTGAAATCCACTTTTCCAGCCCGAATGAATGAAATCGTACTCGTTAAAGACCCCATTGTACCCGCCAGCTTGTTAGTGGCAAGTGCCGCTGAAGGCGAAATCCCCGTGAATAATAATGCCGGAATGGAAATCAATCCGCCCCCGCCCACAACGGAATCGATGAATGCGGCAATAAAACCGGCAAGTACTAAAAATAGCAAAGTATAAAGATTGATATCCTCCATGTGTTCCCCTTCTTTCAAAAGCACTACCTATAATGCCTTACTCATTTTCCATCCAGATAATCGAATAACCTTTCCTCTGAAATGACCGTGAATCCATGCCGCCTAAGCAAAGCCGCGGTCACTCCATTCCCGGCTTTCTTCTCCCCCTTGAATTCCCCATTATAAATCGTGGCACTTCCACAGGATGGACTATTTTCTTTTAAAACGACTAACGTCGCCCCTAACTCCTGGGCTTTCGATAACGTAAGATTCGCTCCCTTTATGTACAATTCCGTTACATCCCTGCCCGACTTTTCGATGATCCTCGCTTTTCCATCAAGGACATCCCCACCTTCACCGCCAACTATCTCCGCAGGATCCCTCGGTGTCGAAAAACCGCCAAGCAACTCAGGACAAACCGCTATAGCCTTTTTCTCCTTCACCAATTCCATAATTCTATCATCCAAGCTGTGTGTACCATTGTATCTAACCTCAAGACCCGCTAAACAAGAACTCACCAAAATCATCAAATCACCCAACCTCATGTGCTTTACACCATTTTACCATTTTTTTTATGTCAATCATTTCAAAAATTGAATCCACCAGTGATAAGATATCGGTTGAAATATTGGCGTGTAAGCCGAATGATGTGCGTTTACGGTCAATTTCGTTGGGGCACGGGTCGAATTAGGCAGCAAATCAAAAAAAGCGCTTGCTGCGAGTCGATTCCCGGCAAGCGCTTGTCTATTTAGTTAGTAGAGTTCAGTGATAGTAGTTGGTACGTAATGATGGTCTTTTCACTTGTCCATTCAATTTTTTGGATAACGGCTGTTCCGCTTGAGTCAGATTGAATCGTCTTGCGGACATCGATTGGAATATCGATAGGGTATAACCTGTAACCATCTTTCGACAGCCGAAAAATGTTTTCTTCCTCACGGGTTTCGTTCCCTTTTGTAACGATCATGGTATTTAGCTCCATAGGCATGCCCATGTGTATCTCCTCCTCTTGCCAATATATATTTCATTCTATCATTTTTCGGTTTTACTTTTCATCCAAGATGTTAAATCTTCGACTACTTTTCTGTTCACGGCGGGTGGGAAGTAATGCGTGAATTG
The DNA here is from genome assembly GCF_042886655.1 of Peribacillus sp. NPDC058002. Lineage (NCBI taxonomy): Bacteria > Bacillati > Bacillota > Bacilli > Caryophanales > Bacillaceae > Peribacillus > Peribacillus sp. NPDC058002. Next base: position 38,177 of record NZ_JBHVQU010000010.1, read on the forward strand.
AGGGAAATACCAGCTTTCGACCTCTTTGTCGTGCATTTTCAACCTTTTTTCCAACCGGTACGCGTGTTCAATGGCGACATTGTCATCTTTTTCGCCATGAATGATCAGAACGGGTACATTCAAATCTTCAATTGCAAACAATGGCGTACGGTATTCATATTGATCGGGGCATTTTTTAGGTGTTCCGCCGATGACCCGCTTCATCATCCGACGCATATCGACACGCTCGACATATGTTAAAAACATATCCGATACACCACCCCAGGTGACGATCGACGCTGCATTCCTGCAGTATATCCCAGTCCAAAGCGCCATGATGCCGCCACGGGAAAATCCGAGGATATGAATGTGATCCTTGTTCACCCGAGGGTGCTGTTCAAGAAGATTGAATCCTGCTATCGCATCGAATCTATCTTCGCCTCCAAAATCCTCATCTCCCTCCCCGCCTTGATTTCCACGGTAGAAAGGGGCAAAAACGATGAAGCCTTCTACAGCATACTGCACGATCCTTGCAGGCCTCACCTTGCCGACATTTTTTATCCCGCCGCGTAAATATAGGAAAGCGTCATGTATTTCACCATCAACCGGTTCAGCTAGCAGCCCCTTTACTTTCAGGCCTTGTGATATGTATGTGACTGAATAAAGATGGATTCGTGGATGCGGTGATGGGAACCGCCGTTTTGAAATAATCGTTCCGTTCTCCAATTTCCACTCTCCTTTCTCTCTATTCTTATTGTAAAACATCCGCTTGTTTTTATCCCCTGAGAGGCATTCACATTTTTTTCATCCGTTCATACGATAAGGTAGGCAAAATACCTATATCAAGGAGGAAGGAATTTTGAAAAAATGGTGTAAAGCAGGTGTCGTATTTTTACTTCTGTGCATGCTGGTGATCCCGCTTGGAGCATGTGGCAACAAGGAACAGGAAACAACGAAAGTCAGGGTTGCCGAAGTAACCCGCTCCCTTTTCTATACACCGCAATATGTAGCGATTGAAAAAGGATTTTTTAAAGATGAGGGTCTCAACATTGATTTGAAAACGACGGCAGGCGGCGACAAGACGATGACCACGCTTCTGTCCGATGGGGCGGATATTGCTCTCGTGGGCTCTGAAACATCGATATACGTTCGGGCACAAGGCTCGAACGACCCGGTCATCAACTTCGCTCAATTAACACAAACGGATGGAACGTTTCTTGTTTCACGTGAAAAAATTGACAACTTCAATTGGGATATGCTGAAAAACTCTACATTCCTAGGCCAGCGAAAAGGCGGGATGCCGCAAATGGCCGGCGAGTTCGTATTGAAAAAACATAACATAGACCCGAAAAAAGATTTGAACCTCATACAGAATATTGATTTTGCGAATGTCGCAACTGCGTTCGCTTCCGGAACCGGCGATTTTGTTCAACTGTTCGAACCAACGGCCAGTGTGTTTGAAAAAGAAGGAAAAGGCTATATCGTTGCTTCTTTCGGCTCCGAATCCGGGCATCTTCCCTATACGGTATACATGGCTAAGGAAAGTTATTTGAAAGAAGACAAAGAGACGGTCAAGAAATTCACGAAAGCATTGAAGAAAGCACAGGATTGGGTTCAGGAAAATGACGCTGCCGAAATCGCCAAAGTCATTCAGCCGTATTTTGAAGATACCAATCTCGAGACGATGGAAACAGTTATCAACCGCTACAAAGAACAAGGTTCATTTGCCACCGATCCCATTCTTGATGAAGAAGAATGGATCAATCTGCAAAACATCATGGATGAATCAGGCGAGCTACCTTCACGTATAAGCCATGATGAGCTGGTCAATACCGATTTTGCTGAAGAAGTCACAAAATAGCATAACTTAAGGTAAGGAGGATGTCCGATGAGCTTTTTAAAGATCCAAGACATTCACCATACTTATTTTTCAAATCAGACGGCAGCGACCGCACTCGCGGACATTTCCCTCGACATTGAAAAAGGTGAATTCGTCTCTTTTCTAGGTCCGAGCGGCTGCGGAAAGACTACCCTGCTTTCCATCATCGCCGGACTATTTTCGCCTACTTCGGGAAAGATCCTGCTCGAAAACAAACCGCTGAAGGCCAACAGTGACCTTTCAATCGGCTATATGCTGCAGCAGGATTATCTATTTCCATGGAAGACGATAGAAGAAAATGTTTTATTAGGATTGAAACTGATTAAAAAGGATGAAGGTCTTGAGAGAATAAAGACGCTGAAATTATTAAGTGACGTTGGATTGGCTGGCACCGGAAAATCATATCCACGCGAACTCTCAGGCGGAATGAGGCAAAGGGCCGCACTGGCACGGACACTGGCGGTCGACCCAAAAATCCTTCTGCTTGATGAACCCTTCTCGGCCCTTGATTACCAAACGAAGTTGAAGCTGGAAGACCTTGTTTTTGAAACCCTGAAATCCTTCGGAAAGACAGCAGTGCTCGTCACCCATGATATCGGTGAAGCCATCGCAATGAGTGACCGCATTTATCTGTTTTCCGCAAACCCGGGAAGCGTGCACAAAACATTCGAGGTACCCGATGAGCTGCGTGAACTGACGCCTTTCCATGCACGCAACCACACACATTATCCAATGCTATTCCAAACGATCTGGAAGGAGCTTGAGAGCCTTGAATATTGAACACCTTCATAACCAATATAAAACCAAATTAAAAAAGGAAAACAGGCTCATACGCTTTTATCAGATCCTGATTTTCATCGTTTTTTTCAGCAGTTGGGAACTTTTTTCCCGGATGGAATGGATTGATCCGCTCATCTTCAGCTCTCCAAGCAAAGTATGGCATCTTTTCATACAAAAATTGGGTGATGGAACACTTCTATCCCATTCCGGAGTGACGCTATTCGAGACCGTTCTCGGCTTTATCATAGGGACACTGCTTGGAACGATCCTCGCATCCCTGCTTTGGTGGTCGCCAAGATTGTCCAAAACACTTGACCCCTATCTCGTCATTTTAAATGCCATGCCGAAAGTGGCACTCGGCCCCATCATCATCGTTGCGTTCGGCCCTGGCTTTCCATCCATCATCTCGATGGGGGCGATCATCTCCATCATCATCACCACCATCGTCGTCTACACTGCATTTCGCGAAGTGGATCCGAACTACCTGAAGGTACTCCAAACTTTTGGCGCCACAAGAACACAAGCTTTTCGGGAAGCCATCTTACCCGCCTCCTTCCCAACGATCATCTCGACATTGAAAGTGAATGTCGGCCTCTCCTGGGTCGGTGTCATCGTGGGGGAATTCCTTGTTTCGGCCAAAGGACTCGGCTACCTCATCATTTATGGCTTTCAAGTCTTCAACTTCACCCTCGTAATGCTTGCCTTGATGATCATTGCCGTCTTTGCCACAATCATGTATCAACTAGTAGAACTTCTCGAGCGAAAATTAATCAAAGACTAACCAAACTGCCGATAACCCTCGGCAGTTTTTCATTCATGCTAGAATGAATTGAGTCTTTGGCGATTTACTCGTGAGTTTCGGCGATTTACTCGTGAATTTCGGCGGTTTACTCGTGAATTCCGGCCTTTTACTCGTGAGTTTCACCCATTTACTCGTGAATTCCGGCCTTTTACTCGTGAGTTTCAACAGATTCACTCGTTTCTCAGTAAAATGGCATCATCCAGTCTTGATATGCTCAATGGTACAATCTCGTCTTTCATGATGAAGCTAAACTCCTCACCGAGTACATCCGGCAATGCTTCCAAAAAGATCGGGCCTTCCGTTTCCAGGTAATCCTGTTTCTTCTCTACTTCACGCAATGCAGCGTAGTATATTGATTTAACGAATGGCTTCACTGGATCATGTACTTTATATTGTCCCAAAAATTGCAGCTGGCCCACCAAGCCTCCTGTTTCTTCATATACTTCCCTTATGGCCGTTTCTTCAATCGATTCCCCTGCTTCCCGCTTTCCTCCGGGGAACTCCAATCCCCGCTCTTTGTGTTTGGTCAATACCCACCTGCCTTTGTATCTGCTGAGCACTAAAACATGCCAAGACTCTCCAAAGACAGGATCCTCGGAGTATTCCACCTTATATCCTTTCTTATCAAGAAAACGCTTCATTTTTCCCCTTCTCTCCGTTTAAGAAATAATGCTATGTCCTGTTTTCATTATATGGGTAAAAGCTAGAATCTGCATCACATCAAAAAAACGATGGACCCTCAATATTCGAGGCCATCGTCAGTTGGTTTTCCCTGTAAAATCCCCATGCTTTCTATATGCCGTTTTCCTTCATCGGTACCTAGAGCATAAATCATCTCGTAAATTTTTTGGAGAGTGATATCCTGTTTATCATTTTCACGGTCAAAATGGTATTGAAGGTATGGGACATGTGCGCGGTAAAAATTTTCTTCGCCTATTGAATAATTATAATCAAATAATTCACGTAACTTGATGATTTCATTATCGGTCGCCTCGATTTCGAAATTCCATGGAGAACTTTCCCTATCTTGTGTTATCTGCCCATTCGGGAGCCAAATGTAATATTTTTTCCTGTTTTCAGACACATTCATCCACCCTTTCCATATATCCTACGCTTATTTTTCACGTATTTCTCTACTTCATACAATGGAAAATTTTGTTTACAGAAGAACAAAGATGTTAAATAATAGATTAAAGTATCTTTCAAAGGGTAAAACATATAATAAGCCCAAGCATCCCTTAAGATTTTTATATGCACCCAGAGTTTTTTTTGATAACCTACATATAAAGAGATAACGGATTCTAATAAATGTGAGGTGAGAGTTTTGAAGTTAATTGAAGAATTATACAATATGTACCGCGATAAGATGACTGGTGATGAAGAAGATATTGATATGCTTACTTTTGCGGTTCTGGAACAGCTTGACCGTAAGGAAATTTTCGAATTGCTTCAAGAGATGGATGATCAAGAACTGACCAATTTAATGGGCCTTTACATTATTGAAACGTTAAAAGGTAAGTTCGCTCAAAATAGTTTGAACGACACGAAACCTACACATTTTCCGCCTAGGAATATTCACTAATACATACTTTGTCCGGTATCCCTCTTTTGATGGATGCCTTTTTTATTGTTTTAACCTAAAAAAAAGCTCTGCCGAAGCAGGGCTTTTCCTAAATCTTAATGTCCTAAATACGCACGCAGCATCCAAGCATGTTTGTTTAGGCTTTTCTTCATGCCTGTCAGCATATCAGCCGTAACCGGATCTTCTTCTTCGGCAACTTCGATGATTTCCAAGAACTCTTCGGAAAGCTTCTCAAAATCACTGATGACGCTTTGAACCATATCTTCTGTATTTTCATTACCTGTCGCTTCTTCGATCGTCGTTAATTCCATGTACTCTTTAAGCGTAGCGACCGGTTTTTCACCAATGGCCAATAACCTTTCAGCCAATTCATCATAGTTGGATGTCACTTCTTTATATAACTCTTCCAACTTTTGGTGGAGTTCAAAGAAGTGCGGTCCATTCACGAACCAGTGGTAATTATGAATTTTCGTATATAGAACACTGAAGTTTGCAATTTCCTTATTCACTAAAGTTCCCAATTTTTTCTGAACCATGAATATCTACCTCCGTAATTTGGTTATACCTTTATAATTCCCTCTATTCGAAAATTGAAACATTATCTGCTACGGTTCTTATGCTAAAATGAATCTAAATTGTGAACGTTAGGAGCTGTGAAGTATGATTACGGTTTTAGTCATCTCCATCATTGTGATTCTGATTGTATTGGCCTTATCGGTCCTAACAATCGGAAAAGGGTACAGCTACAAGCATACAGTGGATCCCATCGATCCTTTGCCTAAGGAAGAGGGGGAAAAAGGAGAACCCGAAAAATGAAAAAAGTTCCTGTCACAATAGGACAGGAACTTTTTTATTAACCGAAAACTTTATGAAGATCTTCTTTATCTTGTGCAAGCCAGAAGTTCATTAATTTCTTGGCCCCTTCAAGATCATGCAATTTTGCTTGGCCGCATTGTTTTTCGTTTGCAGCTGGAATTTCAGTAATTGTAACAGCATCCTTGAATGTATCTTCAAGAACATCGATGATTTCCGTCACTGTCGGCTCACCGCTGACAACAAGGTAATATCCTGTTTGACATCCCATTGGCGAAATATCGATAATATCAAAGTGATCGTAGCGCTCGGAATGTTTACGGATATTGAATGCAAGCAAGTGCTCCAGGGTATGGATCGTATCCGGCTTCATCGCTTGTTTATTCGGCTGGCAAAAACGGATATCAAATTTATTAACAACACCGTCTGTTCCTACCTTATGGACACCGCAATGTCTAACATATGGGGCTTTAACAGCATTATGATCTAATTCAAAGCTTTCAACTGAAGGCATTTAATTCACTCCTTAATTGTATGTCATCTCTATTTTACCTTGAATAACAATATATTTCATCCATTAAAATTAATTCTTATTATATCTATCGGATTACCCCTATGCTTATTCCTTTTTTACCCTTATTGGAAACCTAGAAAATATGCTATAATGAAGGGTAGTGAATTTACTCGAAAAGAGATGAAAGCCTTGTGTTGAAAAAAGTATTAATGGGAATCATCCGTTTTTACCAAGTTGCCATTTCTCCATTAAAACCGCCTACTTGCCGTTTTTATCCAACTTGTTCCCATTATGGTTTGGAAGCGATCAATCGTTTCGGACCTATAAAAGGAAGCTGGTTAGCACTCATCCGGATTCTTAAATGCCATCCGTTCCATCCAGGGGGCATTGACCTTGTTCCCGAGAAAAAAGAAAAAAGTAAGGGCCAATAGAAAAAAACCTTGCTTTCTTTTGCAATCTTTTGTATCATACAGAAGTCAAATCGTAATCATTTCGTTTTTACCACATAACATTCAAATCGTAATCAATACGAATTATAAAGGAGCATTTCATATGAAAATCCGAGCATTGCTCTCACTTTTCCTTGTTACTGCGGTATTTCTGTCAGCCTGCGGCAACTCAAAGGGAGAGTCGAGTAAAGATGAAACCAAGGATGCCTTAGATATATATACGACGGTCTACCCTTTACAGTACTTCACTGAGGCCATTGGCGGGGAGTACGTAAATGTCGAGACGGTTTATCCTCCCGGAACGGATGAACACTCATTCGAACCCTCTCAAAAGGATATTGTAAAAATGGCTGAGTCAGACCTTTTTTTCTATATTGGCTATAATCTAGAAGGCTTTGTAACCAAGGCTGAACCAATTCTAAGCAAAGAAGGCGTCAGAACGATCGCGGTGGGTGAAACGGTTCATCTTGATGAAGATGAGCATGCACACGAAGAGGAACATTCACATGAAGAAGATGGTCATAATCATGGGGGCGTTAATCCGCATTTGTGGTTGGATCCCATCTATTCCATTGACATGGCTAAAACCATCAAGGATGAGTTAACGAAAAAAATGCCGGAACAGGAAGAATATTTCAACAATCATTTTAACGAGCTTTCCAAAAAGCTTGAGGCACTTGATAAAAATTTAGCGACGACGATCGAGTCGGGCCGTACCAATAAGATCATCGTTTCCCATTCTGCATATGGTTATTGGGAGGAGCGCTATGGATTGGAACAAATTGGCGTCACAGGACTAACGTCTTCAAACGAACCTTCTCAAAAGGAATTGGGAAAAATCGTGACCATGGCTGAAAAAGAAGACTTGAACTACGTCATCTATGAGCAGAATATCAGTTCTAAACTAACCGAGATAATCCAAAAGGAAATGGGAGCGAAATCACTTGAGCTCCATAACCTTTCCGTGTTGACGGATAAAGATATCGAAGCCGGTGAAGATTACTTCAGTTTAATGGAAAAGAATGTTAAGACACTTCAAACTGCATTGCAATAGAAAAAAGAGCGGGCCCATTGGGTCGCTCTTTTTTTGTCCCTTGCTATTTAATGAGTGTTTTCGTTATTCGTTTAAATGCTTATCACGGATCTTTTCCATCTTCATCATCAATTCTGTTCCGATCGTTGATTCGAATTCCGGATAGATGACGGTCATCTCATCCATCCATTCCTTCTTTTCTTCATCTGACAGTGTATAGATGTCGATATTCGATTTTTGCTGGATTTCCTTAAGCTGTTCCTGATTCAATTCATTTGATTTGATCCATAGCCATTTCGTTGTATCATCCATCGCCCGTTGGATTTGCTGCTGAATGTCCAACGGGAGTTTGTTCCAAAACGGCTTATTTATCATGACGACATAGCCTAAATAGCCATGATCACTGATCGTTAAATATTTTTGCACCTCATATAATTTCTTGGAATAGATATTCGAAATCGTATTTTCCTGGCTGTCCGTTTCATTGATTTCAAGGCTTTTAAATGTTTCATTAAACTCCAGCACAGAAGTTGTCGCCCCAAAATGCTTGAATTGGCTTTCCAGGACTGCACTTGGCATGATTCTAAAATTCTTTCCAGCAAAATCCCTTGGATGCCGTATCGGTTTACTGCTTGTAATCTGTTTATAGTTATTCGACCAAAATGCGAGTCCCTCTATATCGATGGTATTCAGCTGCTTAAGCAGCTCTTCCCCCACTTCCCCATTCAATGCTTCCTGCAAAGCAGCGTCCGTCGGAAAGACGTATGGAAGGTCCAATAGCATCCATTTCTTTGATATGCTCGTAATTTTAGATGTAGTTGGAGCAATCATCTGCACTTTGTTTTCTTGTAATGCCTCGATTTCTTCATGGTCACTATATAATGACTGATTAGGGTAAACTTCAATTTTGACACGATGATTCGTATATTCATCGACAAGTTGGGCAAACCTGTTCGCAGCTTGCCCTTTAGGTGTATTTTCGGCAACGACATGACTGAACTTAATCACGATTTGATCCTTCATCCCGACCTGCTCCTCATCCTTCGGCAAATTGAAACCGAAGCTTGTAAAGAACGATTGAAACGATATATACACTGCTATCAACAGCCCCAGGCCAATTAATAATAAGTACCCCCATAATGCACGCATACCGACAACTCCTCACCGCTCACTTCACATTATCACTATTCTATCACAGCTTTTCACTGTCGTAATACAATGCGCGAAAAATGGCGAAAAGTGATAGAAATTCTGTTACTATAAAGTATAGAAGTAATGGAGGAAAAACAATGGATAAATCCTTTCATATGCCCATTCAAATTAAAATCACCCTGCTATCATTCGTAATCGTCGCTTTTTCGATACTAATAGGCGGGATTTTTATATTCGGAAACATCGTTTCAGTCAAGGAAGATGAAATCGGCAAACGATCCATGATCACTGCCCATACCATTGCCGAACTCCCAGAAGTACAAAAATTGGTCCGTAAGCCCGAAGGATGGACGCAGCTCAATCCGATTATTGAAAACTTAAGGAAAATCCATCAAGCAGATTATATAGTTGTGCTCAACAATCAGCATATACGTTATTCCCATCCGGTGTTCAGCCAATTGGGGACCCCTTCGGAAAGCAGTGATGAAAGCGCTGCTTTCGCTGAGCATGAGTATCTTTCAAAGGCGGCTGGCGAACTTGGCATTTCCGTCCGCGCCTTTGTCCCGATCCTTGATAAAGATAGAGAGCAAATCGGCGTCGTCCTGGTTGGGAATATCTTGCCTACGATACCGGAGTTAATCAAGGATCTGAAAGCCGAAATCGCGATTATCCTGGTCCTTACACTTCTATTCGGGGTATGCGGCTCATGGCTCATGGCAAGAAGGATAAAAAAAGAGACCTTCCAACTTGAACCACATGAAATTTCACGGATGTTGGTTGAAAGGACAGCCGCATTCAATGCGATGCACGAAGGGGTCATCGCCATAGATAATAATGAAACGATCACGATTTTCAATGAAAAGGCTAAGCAAATATTCAATATCAACGGTGAAGTCATCGGCAAGAATATCAATGATATTATACACGATACCCGTCTCCCGGAAGTGCTCGATCGGACATCTCCCATCTTCAATCAGGAAATCTCCGTTCAAAACAGGAATATTGTAAGCAACCGGGTACCGATAAAGATTGCGGATAAAACGATCGGTGCCGTAGCCATTTTCCAGGATCGCACCGATGTGACGAAGCTAGCTGAAGAGTTGACTAGTGTCAAAGCATTCGTTGAAGCCCTGCGTGTTCAAAACCATGAACATATGAACAAACTTCATACGATAGCAGGATTGATCCAACTCGGTAATCTTGACGAAGCACTGCATTACATTTTTCAGATCACGGAAGAACAAGAGGAATTGACCAGGTTTTTAACGAAGCACATTCACGATGATAATTTAGTGGGGCTGATATTAAGTAAGATCTCATTGGGACGGGAACTCGGAATCGAGCTCATCATGGACAAGCACACGAAATTGGACCGATTCCCCGCTGATTTGGATCATCACGATTTTGTTTTGATAATCGGAAACCTGATCGAAAACTCATATGCAGCGCTAAAGCATTGTTCTGAGGAAACAAAACAAGTTTATTTATCCATCTACCAGGATGAACGTCATTGTCAAATTGTGCTTGAGGATAATGGTCCCGGCATTCCCGAGGACATTCATAAAGATATATTCGAGTATGGTTTTACAACAAAAGGTGCGGAAGGATCAGGAATTGGTCTTTATCTAATAGACCAAATTGTAAAAAAAGCGAACGGCGAGATGAAATTCACGACACGCCCTAACGAAGGAACAAGCTTTTTTCTTTCTTTTCCCATGCACGATATAGAGGAGAACCAAAATGACTAACCAAATTCGTGTACTTTTAATTGAAGACGACCCAATGGTCCAAGAGGTCAATAAACAGTTCATTGAGCGCCTGCCTGCTTTTAAAGTCGTTGATACAGCTTCAAATGGGCTTGAAGGTCTGGAAAAAATCAGGCAGTCTAAACCCGACCTTGTCATTTTGGACATCTTCATGCCTTCTTTAAACGGGGTTGATACACTTTATCAAATCAGAAAAGAGCAAATTGATGTGGATGTCATAATCATTTCAGCGGCAAATGATCAGAAAACGATCCGAAAAATGATGCAGAACGGGGCTTTTGACTATTTAATCAAGCCATTTAAATTCGATAGGCTAAAACATACGCTGGAACAATACTTCGCTTTTCGGATGGAGGTTGAACCTGACCATCAAATTTCTCAAACCCAGCTCGACCGAATTCTCTTTCAAAATAAAACACATTCTGAAGCGAGTCCGAAATATGATGTTCCCAAAGGTTTGAATGGGGCGACTCTTGAGCAAGTGACGAAGTTCATAAAGACCCAGCCTGGGTCGCTATCTGCAGAAGAAGTGGCTGATGGGATTGGTATCGCCAGAGTTACAGCAAGGCGCTATCTCGAATACTTGCATGGCGAAGAAGTCCTTCAGCTTGACGTACAGTATGGCAGCATAGGCCGCCCTGTCAATAGGTACCGGCTTAGTAAACCTTAAAACGCATGGGGACCGGATCGGAACGGTTCCCTTTTTACTTCATTCTTTACGCACCTGTCTTCCGGTCATAGAGGCCCCACTTTCTCTTCAAAAGAAACAGCTCGCATTCCTTCAAAGCCGTCACTTCTTTTATGACATAGTCAGGCATGCCTCTTCTCAGTAGAATTTCCGCAATTAGGTACGGTTTTTTCATACACGCTCCCCTCCCTTTCCCTTGTTTGCCATTCTTTTGATTTCATTATACAAAATAATCCAATAAAGAAAAAATAGACAAAACCCCATTTTCCGAAAAAAATATGGTTTATCAGGGCCTAGGTTAACCAGTCATACCCTTTTAAAAATCATGGTTCAGGGGATGCCATCGAAACTTCAAACTTATATTTTATTTATCCTATTGAATCATTTACCAAAAGAGTGGGATTCCTGTCAAAAAAAAAGGGTGAGTTACACGAAACGTGGGAGGTAAAAAGGAAGATTATCAATATTTTAATCAAAAGAGGCCGTAATGCACCTCTTTTGATGTTTTCATTTGTACAGTTTACTATATGTAGTCAATTCCTTTAATCGTTTTTCATTGATGTCAAAACCGATTCCAGCTTTATCGGGAACTTGGATCATGCCATTTTCGACAATGACTTCAGGATCGATTATATCCTCTTCCCAATAACGGGATGAAGATGATATATCCCCGGGAATCGTGAATCCTTTTAATGTGGCAAGTGCGATATTATGTGCACGTGAAATGCCAAATTCAATCATACCGCCGCACCAAACGGGCACACCATTACCCAGGCATAGATCATGGATTCTTACAGCTTCCATCCAGCCGCCGACTTTAGCCATCTTAATGTTGACCACCCCACAGCTTTGGAGCGACAGTGCACTTTTGGCATCATGAAATGAATTTATGCTTTCATCAAGGCAAATGGGTGTCTGCAGTTTTTTCTGCAAAAAAGAATGTTCCACAATGTCGTCATGTCCAAGCGGCTGCTCAATCATCATCAGCTTAAACGAATCAAGCTTCTGAAGATGCGGGATGTCATCCAGACTGTACGCTGAATTGGCATCTGCCATTAGCGGGATATCGGGATAGGCCCGACGTATTTCCCCTAAAAACTCCAGATCACTTTGAGGATTGATTTTTATTTTATAACGCTGATACCCAGATCCGGAAAAATCCTCGATCTGGCGCATCGCATCTTCTATGTCATTGGATGCAACGACTACACCAGCGGCCACTTCACTTCGTTCGCCGCCAAACAGCCGTCCGAGGTAGATTCCTTTCTGCTTCGCATATAAATCAAGGATTGCCTGCTCTAAAGCCGACTTCGCCATCGCATTCCGTCTGATTCCGCTCCATAAGTTCGGCAGCTCATCAGGATGCCTGATCTGACTGGCCAATGTCAGCGGAATTAAGAAATCATCCAGCATATGAAAGCATGTCTTGATCGTTTCCTCGGTATACCAAGGACTTGTAAAAGGAACTGCTTCCCCGTATCCAATCAATCCGTCTTCATCCATGGCTTCGACAATTATCACTTCCCGATCGCTTACCGTTTCAAGATGCGTCTTGAATGACCGCTTTAAAGGGGCCTTAATGAGCTTAAGGGAAATGGAGGATAACTTCATTGCCATTCCCCCATTTCCTTCTTCAGTTCCCGTCTCAAAAGCTTGCTTGCGCCATTCCGGGGAAGCTCCTTACAAAAAATCACATTCTGGGGAATTTTATAAGATGCCAAATATCCCCTGCAATATTCCAGCAGTTCGCTCTCATCAAGTTCTGCACCTTGATGCAAGACGACAAAGGCAAGTGGGACCTGTCCCCATTTTTCATCGTCAGTCCCCGTCACTCCCGCTTCGAAAACATCAGGGTGCTTACTTAGGACATTTTCGATCTCGGCCGGATAGACATTTTCACCGCCGGAAATGATTAAATCCGAGCGTCGGTCAAGCACATATAAAAAGCCTTCCTCATCGAGATAACCAAGGTCCCCAGTATAAAGCCATCCATCGGTAATGGCCTGCTGTGTAGCATCCAGCCGATTAAAATAGCCTTTCGTCACATTCGGACCTGAAACCACGATTTCGCCCACTGCACCCGGTTCACACATCGTTCCGTCTTTCTCTATCCGTAACTGCGAAGGAAACAAAGGCTTTCCCGCCGAGCCGATTTTTGTCATGCTATACTCCGGTGCCAGTGTTACAATCTGTGAAGACGTTTCGGTCATCCCATATGTTTGATAGACGGGAATCCCTTTCTCCTTACATACCTCAAGTAAATGGACGGGCGCAGGGCCGCCGCCCAACAGGAAACAGCGAAACGTTGCCGGATAGCTTGCTCCCTTCAAATCCTGCACCATCCTATTCAGCATTGTCGTCACGACCGAAATGATCGTCACGCCATTTTCCTGGATACTCCGGTTTGCCTCCCGTTCATCGAAACGTTCTGCCAAAACGACCTTCATGCCATATATCACATTTTTCATCAGGATGGATAAACCGCTAATATGAAAGATGGGAACAGCACAATACCACGAATCTTCCTCATGCAATCCAAGGTTCAGAACCGACCCGACGGCACTCCACCAATGGTTGCCGAATGATTGGATCACTCCTTTTGGATTTCCTGTCGTACCTGATGTGTACATGATGGTCGCGGTATCCTCAAGGTAAAACTCTTGAAGTATCTCCGCAGTGCCATCCGGCAATTCTTCCATTAAATGAAGGTTCAATTCTGGGAGAATCCCACCAATATCAGAGAGTTTGCCGGAGAAGGAGCCTTCTGAAACCAAATGGGCAGATCCACTATCCCCGATCTGCCAGGACAGCTCTTTTGCCGTTAGCTTATTATTCAGCATCACAATCTTCACACCGAGATATAGTAGTGCATGGATAACGACGACACCATCAATATGGTTACGGAGCAAAACCGCACATGAATCGCCGGCGCCCAGACCAACGCTTGCCAGCTTACCAGCCATTTTCTCCGATAATGTATGCAGTTCAAGAAAGCTATACGTATGACCTTCAAACTCAATTGCCGGGCGATCCGGTGAAAGATGCGCCCGATTTTTCAGCCAGTTCGGCAACTTTTCTTCTGCCATTGCTGCTTACCCTCTTCCATTTTGATATAGAAAACAGCCCGGCGATTTTCCGCCAAGCTGTCAGTCTCATCGATTCACACGTTTCATTAAGGGAAACGAGGGAATTGCCCAAAGTCCGGAGTGCGTTTTTCTTTGAATGCATCGCGGCCTTCTTTTGCTTCTTCTGTTGTATAGTATAAAAGTGTAGCGTCACCAGCCAATTGTTGAAGACCTGCAAGGCCATCCGTATCAGCGTTCATTGCCGCTTTCAAGAAACGAAGTGCAGTCGGGCTCTTCTCAAGCATTTCTTCACACCATTTAACCGTTTCCGTTTCCAATTCGTCCAAAGGTACAACCGTGTTGACCAATCCCATGTCCAATGCTTCCTGTGCATTGTATTGACGGCATAGGTACCAGATTTCGCGCGCCTTTTTATGACCCACGATACGTGCAAGGTAGCCAGAACCATAACCAGCATCAAAGCTTCCCACATTCGGTCCAGTTTGTCCGAAAATTGCATTGTCAGCAGCAATCGTCAAGTCACATACCACGTTCAAGACATTTCCGCCACCAATTGCATATCCTGCAACCATGGCTACGACCGGTTTTGGAATTACACGGATCAAACGTTGCAAATCAAGAACATTTAGACGCGGAATGTTATCTTCACCTACATATCCGCCATTTCCGCGTACTTTTTGATCTCCGCCTGAACAGAATGCTTTGCCGCCTACACCTGTTAAAATAATGACACCAATGCTTGAATCATCACGCGCCCTTGCGAATGCATCAATCATTTCAGCAGTCGTTTTTGGCGTGAATGCATTATGTACATGTGGTCGGTTGATGGACACTTTAGCAATCCCGTTATATTTTTCATACAGAATTTCATCATACTCACGTATTGTTTCCCATTGTATCGTCATCTTAATTCCTCCTTTTATTTCGCTTTAAAAACTCACTTATTATTTTACCAAACTTTTCTCCAACTTCCACATGAATCGCATGTCCCGCATCATTTATTATTTTCCACTCGGCCCGCTTCAGCTTTCTCATCATGGAGTCCGCAATGTCACAAAACTTCCGGTCGAGTTCACCGGTTACAAGGAGCACAGGGAAATCAAGTGTTTGCAGTTGTTCCCAGTATGAAGCCTGACTGCCTGTCCCCATACCAAGAAGGCTATTGGAAAGACCGGCAGGGTCATTTGCCAACCGCTGCTCCCGAATGGCTGACCTCGTTTTGGCCGACAAACGTTTTTGACTTTCAAATAGCGGGATGTTTTCCCATTGATTCACAAATGCTTCCATTCCATTTACAAGAATCCGTTCGGCAAGCTTCCTATCATTTTCCCTTCGGACTTCCCGTTCCCCTTCTGTTAAAAGGCCTGGTGAAGCGCTCTCCAATATCAGTGTATCAACATACTCAGGATACAAACAGGCAAATCCCAATCCGAGCCTTCCGCCCATCGAGTATCCAAGGATATGGGCTTTCGGGAAATGTAACACATCCAAAATATACTTGATATCCTCAGCCACACGCTCCATCTCATACCTTCGATGATCGGCTGGTGACGCGGACATGCCATGACCGATGATGTCGACCATTATCATGGTATACCTGTCACTCAGTAGCGGAATGAGGAATTTCCATGTATCCCGATTTCCCGTAAATCCATGTAAAAGTACAAGAGGATCTCCATTTCCCGTTATTTCAACGGCATAATTGACATCCTTGCTGACAATATTCATGATATTTCCCTATCTAACACCATTTTTATTTCCTGGGAAACAAAGCTCCACAAATTTCGATGCTTTTGTAAATTGGACTCTCTTTCTGTCGGTACTTCGATGATTTTCAGACCTTGAATTTCGAATGACTCCGTAAATACCTTCTCAAACTCACCCCAGCTTTGCACCTTGTTGTATTTACCGCCATAAAGTTGGGAAGTATGGGAAAAATCAAGCCCATGAGGCGTGCCGAATAGCGTTTCGAAATGTTCCCTCTCACTCGCCTGAGGCAAGAAAGAGAATATGCCGCCGCCATCATTATTAACAAGCAATATCGTGAAATTTTGTTTTTGAAGTTTTGCTGCAAGCAAGCCATTCATATCATGGAAAAAGCTTAAATCCCCGATTGCCAGCACTGTATTTTTCGATACCGTACTTACGCCAAGAGCGGTCGAAACGACACCATCGATCCCATTCGCACCTCGATTTGCCATTGTCTTGATTCCTTTTCCATTATTCAAAAAGAAGGTATCTAAATCACGTATGGGCATGCTATTCCCGACAAACAGCGTCGATTCCAATGGCATCATATCAGCAAGCAGGGCGAACAGCTTGCCTTCACTTAACTCCGATTCATCCCTGACGGAGGCCAGGGCATCCTTTGTCGTACCGTTGACGGTCTGCCATAGGCGAAGCCATTCATCATCAGGGGAAGAAATAATTTTATCAGCAATTTTCAAACAAAAATCTTTCTCTTCGCTGTAAATCATATTCGTTGCCAATCCGGCTGGTTCACGCCAGCCTGCTCCGCCATCGACGACCAAAGTGATTGCCTGTTTTTGTTTTTTCATGAATAACAATAAGGGTTTAGAAACAGGCATTGCCCCGAAACGCAAGATCACTTCCGGCCTGAAAGCCGCTTTTGCTGTTTCATCGCGCAGAAACGTATCGTACGCATCAATTATGACGGCTTTGTCGTGACTACCGCTCCTTAACTGCGAAAGAGGATCAGCCAGTATAGGAAAAGCAAGTTTTTCCGCTAATGCGACGATGGCTTCCTTCATCTCGGGATGCGGTAATTCGCCACATACGATGATACCTTGCTTAGCTTGTGACAATGTAGTTGCAACAGCTTCTATTTGTGATGCAGACAGTGAGCGTTCTCCACTGTCAATCAACACTGCAGGCGTTATTTTATTTTGCCTGTACTCCTTTGCTTTCTCCAGATCCGGAATCAATGGTTCACGAAGCGGGAAATTCAAATGTACAGGCCCTGCAGGTTCAGCTGCCGCTGTAGCCACCGCCCTTGCACCGACCGTTCTGGCATACCGCATCATCCCATCCGTGCTTTCAGGAAGTGCCATTTCGACAAACCATTTTACATGTCTCCCGTAAAGATGTATCTGATCGATCGCCTGCGGGGCTCCGACATCACGCAATTCATGCGGGCGGTCAGCAGTAAGCACAATAAGCGGCACTCTTGAATAGAAAGCCTCAATGACGGCTGGGTAATAGTTTGCTGCGGCTGTACCGGACGTACAAAGAAGTCCGACAGGTTCTTTTAAGGCCTTAGCCAAACCAAGGGCAAAAAAAGCAGCCGAACGCTCATCCACATTAATATGAATTTTGATATCAGGATGTTCCACTAGCAACAAAGCTATGGGCGTGGATCGTGAACCTGGGCTCACCACCACATGCTTCACCTCATTTTGTGCCAGCTCATCGACGAATGAAGCAGCATACGCTGTCAATGCATCTCGGTCATTCATTAAGATTTCCTCCTAAAGCACTTAACATCGGATTGAATTTAATCCCTGTTTCCCGGAATTCACTTTCGGGAGTCGAATCTTCGACTACCCCGCATCCGGCAAAGAGGGATGCCTCATTGTTCTGTATAAGGGCAGAACGAATCCCTACAGCGAATTCCCCGTTTCCATACGTATCCACCCAACCTAAAGGACCCGCATAAAAGCCGCGTTCAAGACCTTCCATTTCCCGGATCCGGACAACGGCCTTTTCTTTTGGAAGTCCGCCCATGGCAGGTGTAGGATGGAGATTCTCGACGAATTCAAAAATCGTGACGCCTTCCTTGGATATACCGCGGACCGGTGTGTACAAATGCTGGATATGACGGTTTTTCATAAGTGTCGGTTCGGCAGGAACCATCACCTTTTCGCATACAGAATCAAAAGCATTGGATATCATCGACACAACATATTGATGCTCTTGTAAATTCTTTTGGTCATGAAGCAATTCTTCACCAAGACAAACATCTTCCTGTTCATCTTTCCCTCGCCCCATCGATCCGGCAAGACAGGTTGAAAAAACTTCATTTCCCTTTTTCTTGATTAAGCGTTCAGGGGTGGCACCTACAAAACAGTCACCGCCAGCCTCCAAACTGAAAATATAGCTTAAAGGCTGCTCAGCAATCAATTGTTCAAGCACTTTCCCTGAATCGATGGAACGTTCAAAAGCAAGTCGAAGCTCCCTTGCCAAAACGATCTTGTCGAGATCTGTCGTCTTGATTTCCTGAACAGCCTCTTCGACCGTCCGCTTCCATTCCTCAGGTTCGACTTCCCTCTGCATAACCAGGGAATTCACACCCGATCCATTTCCATCCAAGCTTTCGAAAAGGAAAGCTTCCCGTTCATTTATCATATCTATGAAGAGTTTTTCTGAATCATCAGGCGAACAAAGTAAGTTTGTCGTTAAGTAAGCTTGTTTCCCCACTATTGACAGCATGAAGGCAGGTATATAAAACAGGTTGTCCCCGAACTGATTCCACAGGAGCGTACTGTCCGTTTCATAATCAAAAGAAAAGCCCCCAAACAGTAACGGACCTGTCGCTTCTACATCGGTCACTCCTGTTTTGACAGCAGTATTCTGCAGTTTGATCCAGCTCTTTTCGACTTCTCTATAACGTTCGGCATTCGATGCCGCTTTGAGTTTCTTAACATTGCCTAAACCGGTGATGGTTATATCCTTTGCAGGATCCTCCCAGAAAAAGCGTTCACCCGCGTACCGTTCTCTTCCAGCTTGATAAAATGAAAGGGGGTTGTTGCAATTAACTTTCTTAATATGACTGAATAGAACTTGATCATTCAAGTCCTTCGCCTTTTGTATAGCTGAAGCCAGTCCCTGAAACTGTTCAGTTTCCTCTGAGATAGCCAAAAAAATCCCCCCAAATGTACATTTTAAAAGCTTTTTAACCTATTTAAAGATACACCTCCCTTGAACCTCATGTCAATAAAACGCCCCTTTACCGAGCGATTCTTTCCTGCTTTTTTCCTTATTATATGAATCTTAGCGAATGTAGAGAAATATCCTTGATTCTGGAAATGCACCATCCATGAATTCCAAATATACCCTTGCCCAATTTTCCTGCATTTATTAGGATAACCTTTTGTGCAACATTTCAATATTTGTTATAATTTCGAGAGAACCAATAATGATTTTGAGGAGAGAAATAATGCAAACAGAATACGACGGACTTCCCCTTAAACGGACCTGGAAGATTTGGTGGGAGTTAATTCGTCCACATACACTAACCGCAGCTTTTGTTCCAGTCTTGCTTGGAACTGTTATTGCACTTTTGGAAGATGGAGTGAATTGGTTATTATTCGCTGCCATGATGATTGCAAGCATCCTGATACAAGCTGCAACCAATTTATTCAATGAATACTATGATTTCAAGAGGGGCTTGGATACGGAGGAATCCGTAGGCATCGGCGGCGGGATCGTCCGTCATGGGATGACCCCCAAACTAATCATGAACTTGGCCCTTGGCATGTATGCCATCGCCTTGATAATTGGAATCTATATCTGTGCCGCATCATCTTGGTGGCTTGCTGCAGTAGGACTGGTTTGCATGCTTGTCGGCTATCTTTATACAGGCGGCCCCCTGCCCATTTCATATACACCATTCGGGGAACTTTTTTCTGGATTGTTCATGGGCTTTTTGATAATCCTGATCGCCTTTTTCATTCAAACCGGTGATGTTTCTTCAACAGCCATCTTAATTGCCATTCCAAGTGGAATATTGGTCGGGTTGATCAACTTATCGAATAACCTGCGTGACCATGACGGAGATAAGGCACATGGCCGCAAAACGATGCCAGTAGTAATGGGCCGGAAAAACGCCCTGACATTCATGGCAATCATGTTCGCCTTCTCTTATCTATGGCTAGTTGGGCTAGTCCTTACCGGAAGCGTAACGGCGTGGATCCTCCTTGCCTTCCTAAGCATTCCGAAAGCCCTGGCTGCAATCAAAGGCTTCGTAGGTAAAACGCAGCCGATCACGATGGTGCCAGCAATGAAAGCCACGGCCCAAACGAACACCTTCTTTGGCTTACTCATGGCCATTGGATTATTCATCAGCTATCTTATATAATCTCCTGGGACTGAGCTCATTCGCTCAGTCCTTTTTTCTATCATCCGTTCCTTATTGTTTTCCTATACTCCGATTCGGGTAATAGATAATACAACCATCTTACCAATATAAATGAGATTTAGATTTTAGAAGGAGTGAATCCGATATGGCAACGAAACAACAAACGCAAAAATTCAAAAAAGAACTGCTTCAAGAAAAAAATGAGCTAATTAATAGAATTCAAAATGATGAACAATCCGTTCTGGATAAAAGCCAGACCGAATCCGTAGGGGAATTATCATCCTATGATAATCATCCTGCTGATCTTGGTACCGAATTATTCGAGATGGAACGGAATCAAGCGCTCGATGAGCATGCACAATCCGAAATGGAGAAAATCGATGAAGCTTTGAAAGCCATGGAGGAAGGCTCGTATGGCCATTGTAAAACCTGCAATAGGGAAATCCCCATCGAGAGGCTTGAAGCGATCCCAAGCACCCTCTACTGTGTCGAGCATGCTCCAGAACGGTCGATTTCACAAGACCGGCCTGCGGAAGAGGATATACTAATCCCATCCATGGGTGATCATTTTGAAAATCGTCATGGAATCGAAATGGTAGATAAAGAAGATAGCTTTGGTGAAGTTGCCAAATTCGGTACATCCGAAACACCATCCGATTACACAGGCGATCATGACAATTATAATGATCTATATAAAACCGAGGATGAAACGAACGGGTTTCCTGAAGACTATGAAGGATATGCCGCAAATGATATCGAAGGAAAAAATAGAGTGAACATACCGAACAAAAAGCAAAAGGTATATGAAGATACACTGGAGGAAGAAAATATAGAATCCAATCTTGGAGACATTCCCTATGAACAAAAAGATAGTTATATCAATGAAAAGAAATGAAAAAAAGAAGCATACATGAATGTATGCTTCCCTTTTTGTTATGACCCGTACGGGATTCGAACCCGTGTTACCGCCGTGAAAGGGCGGTGTCTTAAC
>NZ_JBHVQU010000011.1:0-56724 GCF_042886655.1 Peribacillus sp. NPDC058002
TTTTTCTGTCCTAGTTCCACAGTGACTAAACTGCTGTCTTTAAGTTTACTGATTTTATCGCTTTCCTACAAGTGCATTTTTCACTAAACTTAACATTTCATCCATTAAACAAGATTCAAACCGTCAAAGACTCCTTCAGCTGATCTGAAGAGCGCTCCCACATTCCTTCATCATGGTTTTTCAGGAAGTCTGCAAGCACACGCTTTGATTTATCGTCCATGTCCTCGACGATGATTTTTCGTTTCAGCGATTTATCCATCCGGTTGACATGCTCCGGAAGCGATTTGTAACCGCGTCTAATTGACCTGTCGACCATCATTTCACATGCTGTCACACCTGCATAGTGCGGACCGTTTTGAGTGGCTTCAATGGTCACCCAAACAAGCCAGTAAGGTTTGGCATTCGGGACTTCCTCTTTAGTCTTTAAAAACTTGATCCCTTTTTCCACTGCACTTCTCGCATGCATCGCGCCGATATCGACCTCCGCTTCACCTGCATCCACATCGATGATGACCGGCGAAATATTATCTAGCGTTAAAACCCCTGCTCCATATCCGCCATGACCTTCTGTAGGGTCGTTTTTTATAATATTGAAGCCTACCTTTTTCTTTGGTTGTTCTTCCATGTTTGTATCCCCCTTTATCGTTTGTCATTCCTTATTATTGGTTAAAAAAACAAAAGTGAAAAAAATTGACTCAAGATGCCTCCTACAAATTTAACACCGGTATCCATAATCGGTCTGATTGTATAATCGCCCAGCGGTGTGATGATCAAAATCAAAAAAATCAGGGAGCCATATTGTTCATATTGGGTCATTTTTGCCCGCAAGTCCGCTGAAACAAGATCCTGTACAATCCTATAGCCATCGAGCGGCGGCAGCGGTATCAGATTAAATACAAATAAAAGGACATTTAAATTTATGAGTATATTTAAGAACGGCTCGACGAAAAACGGTAAATCAGGTCCAACGCCTGCTGCAAGCAATCCGTAAAAGATTAAAAACCCCAAAATTGCAACAATCAAATTACTGAACGGACCGGCAAAAGAGACGAGCACTCCTGCCAATTTTGGATTCTTGAAATGAAAACGATTAACCGGTACAGGTCTAGCCCAACCAAATCCGGCTATTAATATCAGCAATGTCCCGATCGGATCCAAATGGGAAATCGGATTCAATGTGACTCTTCCTTCATTTTTTGCAGTCGGGTCACCGAACTTATAGGCCACATAAGCATGTGAAAATTCATGAACAGTAAATGCGATTAACAGTGACACAATGACATATGGAAGCTGCTCCAAAGGATAAACCAAAAACCGTTCTATTTGCTCCAAGAATTGCATCGATAGCTTCTCCCCCATTGTTTATTACCGTTAGTATACATCAAAAGTCCAAGAAGTGAAAAAACTCTGACTTCCGTGTCTTGCAATTCTTTTTCCATTGTGAAACACTACAAGATAAGGAAGGAAGGGGGGAAAAGAGATGCCATATGTAACAGTCAAAATGCTTGAAGGCCGTACAGACGAACAAAAAAAGGCTTTAGTCGAAAAGGTGACTGCGGCCGTTACGGAAACAACTGGAGCACCAGCTGAAGCCGTGACGATTTTCATTGAAGAAATGTCAAAAAATCATTTAGCGGTAGCCGGTGTCCGTAAAAGCGATTTATAAGCTTTACATAATGGGGAAAAGCTAAGCCGTCAATTCGGCTTAGCTTTTGTTTTTAACTGCTCAATATATTCATATGCCTCATCAATTTCTTCAAGCGTATATTTTTGTTTGCTTTTCAGCGTGAAAATTTTCTCGGTGACTTCCTCTTTTTCAAGCGTGTCGAAGTATAACACCGTTGAAACCAGCTCCAAAAACCGGGCATTCTGTTCGTTCATATCCAATAAGCATGCCTCAAGTGCCGGCATCTCCACTTCCTGTATGGATAGGAAATCCTGGCCGGCATCCGTTATCGAATAACAATATTGATAATAACCTGCTTTTTTTTCCCTCACTTCATTCAAGTAACCCATTTCGCAGAGCTCTTCAATCCGTAAGGTCAACTCCTCCGAATACGGTCCGTAAAAGTGAAATTGAAACTTTTCATGAAATGGGAAGGAAAGCTTCTTCGCGATATAAACGATTTTTTGCAACTTTTTCCGACCCGAGATTTCACCTGCAGTAGAAATTGCATTGATAATGTTTGCATGATCCTTAAACAAGGCTCGTCACTCCTCACCAAAAATGTACCACTTTAATCCGATAGCTCCAAAAGCTTACGAATCTGTTTTTTTATATTTTTCTTCGTAGATTCATCACGCAATAAATCCGCTGGATAATACAACTTATGATCCGTTCTTCTTTTCCCTGAAATTGCGTCGACAATTTCGGATTCACGCGATAATTCACGAATTTCTCCATTATTTTTAAGCAAGTGAATCGGCAGTCTCTCCTCTTCCTCACCCGGCCGGTAAAAATCATACGGCAGATCTGATGAAGAATCGACGACAAGATAATAATCCGGATCGATGCCTGCCTTCTTGAATAGCGTCCTTAACTCCATCAACCTGTTCATTTGACTGTTCGATGGATGGAATTCCACATATTTAAATAGTTTACGGTTAACGAAGCGAGTGCATAAATCTTTTAAAATCGCATCGTTCTCCTCTTCCCATGCTTCGAAATAATAGAGCATCACCGCTTCATCCATTTTCAAGTAGTCCGTTAAAGTCACTTCACCCTTGAACAATGAATAAAAATGGTGCGGTTCTTGAGCAAACTCATAACCGGATTCATATAAATGCTTCGCCCTATGTAGAATCTTGGTAAGTATGACCTCCGCACTTCTCGTAACTGGATGGAAATAAACCTGCCAGTACATTTGGTAGCGACTCATGATGTAATCCTCAACCGCATGCATCCCGCTTTGTTTTATGACGGCATGTTCTTCCCTTGGCCTCATTACACGCAAAAGCCTTTCCATATCGAAATGTCCATAACTAACGCCAGTGAAGTAAGCATCACGCTGTAAATAATCCATTCTATCGGCATCGATCTGACTTGAAATCAGGCTGACTACTAATTTGCCTTTATAGGTTTTCGCTATGACTTCTGCCACTTTTTTAGGAAAATCACGTCCAACTCTAAGGAGGATCTTATTCACTTCCGTATCGCCGAGGATTATTTGCCGCGTGAATTGCTCATGATCCAGGTCAAACACTTTTTCAAAAGAATGAGAGAAAGGACCATGCCCCAAATCATGCAGCAGTGCTGCGCATAAGGATAGTAACCGTTCCTCAGGTTTCCATTCCGGTCTGCCCTCGAAAACATCATCCACGATTCTCCGGACAATCTCATATACCCCAAGCGAATGGCTAAGCCGACTATGTTCCGCACCATGAAAGGTCAAATAAGTCGTTCCCAGCTGTTTAATCCTTCTAAGACGCTGGAATTCCTTCGTCCCTATTAAATCCCATATAACCCGGTCACGAACATGTATATATCGGTGCACCGGGTCCTTGAATACCTTTTCTTCTTGTAACTTTTCGCCGGAATATCCCATGAACTTCCCTCTTTTTCATAATCTCGATGCATTCATTATAGCGTGTTTTGACAAAAAACCCTAACATCCACCTTGCTAGCAAGAGAGGTCCTTTTGTAAGAAAACGGAAGTTTCAGTCTGAGTTTGTCTTGAAAATAAGAAAATAAAAAATCACCGCAGTGTGTTGAATTCTGGGTGATGATCACTTGTTCCATTTATCTTAAGCAAACAATCCACTCTACCTATATATCATGGATCCTACTTTAGTTTTTTATTGATTTTATCTAGTAACTCGTCTTCTGTCGGTGCAGCAACTGGACGGTTATTGACAAAGGCAAAAGACTTCTTTCTGCCAGGACCGCAATAGGATTGACAGCCCACTTCAATTTTCGCGTCGGGATCAAGCTTTTCAAGACGCGGGATCAATGTTTTAATGTTTACCGCCAAGCAGTCATCGCACACTCTGAATTCATTGGACATCCTCCGGTCACCATCCTTTCCATGACAAACTATTTTTCATCCATTTATATGACTAAAGGGTATTTTACCGCTTCTACTTATGAATATCAAGAGGGCTTGATTGTGTGAATAGGAAGGGCAGCCGCTGTAAAAGTATGTAATTAATCAAAAAACTAGTATCCTTTTAACCTTTTTGTATAAAAAATCCAGATTTTGTCCAAAATGCTAGTAGAACACTCCATAAATCACTGCCACACGATATTTTATATAGTTATTTATTTTAAAAGTTACCAGAAAGGGAGTATGTAGAAATGAAGGTTCGTCAAGACGCCTGGACAGAAGAAGATGATTTACTTTTGGCTGAAACGGTATTGCGCCATGTGCGGGAAGGCAGCACTCAGCTTAATGCTTTTGAAGAAGTAGGAGATAAGTTGAATCGCACCTCTGCAGCATGCGGATTCCGCTGGAATGCAGTTGTCCGCCATAATTATGATAAAGCGCTTTCCCTTGCCAAGAAACAGCGTAAGCAGCGGCAAAGGATCCTTGGAAAAGATCAAGGAGGAAAAAAACGGCTTCTTTATACACCGCCGTCCCCAACGATTTCCGACATAATGGTTCCCCATGTACAAGAAGAGGAACTAGAGGTGAAATCCGAAGTCGATACAACCAATTATGAAGCAGCAGAGGAATTCGTTGTGGCTGAAGCCCTCGCTCCTAAGACACAGCACACGCCAGTAACTCTGGAAACGGCCATGAGCCTTGAGGCCGTCATCGCTTATTTGGAATCCATGAACGCCCGCATGCTTCAAGCTGAAGTATTAAAAACCGAAAATGAAAGATTGAAGCTTGAAATTAAAGGGCTGAAAAAGCGAAATGAAGATTTGGAGAATAAAATCAGCCACCTGGAACAAAACAGCGGCTTGATGCAGGAAGATTATGAAACTTTGATGAATATTATGAATCGGGCAAGAAAGCTGGTCTTGTTAGAGGAAGAGGAACGTCCGGCAACGAAGTTCAAGATGGACCGGAATGGCAATTTGGAGAAAATGGCCGAGTAATAAGATAATGTGGGGTTCAGTTATAATAGATCAACCACATGCCAAAGGCCGTTTCACCCATGTTTATCTTAAAAAAGGGAGCCGACAAGGCTCTTTTTTTTCATTGTTTCAAGAACTCCGCCTATCATACAGGCCTTTTACAGTTTCAGTGAATGCTAAAGTCGTATTTAATGAAAAAAACCGATCCCGAATTACTGGAACGGTTTCTTTTATATCAATCCTTTAATGCATCGAATACTTTATCATTACGTTCCACCACTCTTGTCAAGTATGCCTCATACATCGGCCATTCCTGAACGGAAAGAGTGTCAGAGAATATCCTTTCACTATGTTCCTTCAATACATGCAGGAATCTGAGCATAACGTCCTGAACACTCAATTGCACGCCAAACAATTCCGTTAGGGACGCCATTACCGAAGGGACGATATCAGGATAAGCGAATTTGGTTTCTGCATTTCCTTTAGCTGCATCATAAAAACCCTTTACGAGGCTGGCACGTTCAGCCCCGCTTCCATTGACACACAAATAGATTTGCACCGCTACGCCATTGCGGATCCTGCGTTGGGATATCCCGGCAAATTTTTGCCCATTAATACTTAAATCATAACTTCCAGGACAATAGGAACCGACGATTTCCCTTGCCTCCATCGTGACCGGGAAATCGGCAAACATCAATTGGACAAGCTCCCACATCGCATCATATCCACGATTGATTTCAATTTTCTGCTCGTTTTCAGGAAAAATGAGCGACAAATTAAGGACACCCTCATCCAGCACGACTGCCAGCCCCCCGGAATTCCTCACGATCGCCTGAAAACCATGTTCTTCTAAATGATCCAACCCCTTTTTAAGAAAAGGCAACTTCGTATCCTGAATACCCATGACGATGGTTCGATGATGTACCCACGCCCTCGCTACGGCCGCTGATTTACCTGACCCTACGGAAGCACAAAATGTATCATCCATCGCAAAGGACTCCAGAGCTGGAAACTGAGGCCCAACGGAAGATTGATCAATAATCCTCCACTCTTGCTGCATTAATAATGAATCTGTTTCACTCATACGAATCTCCCTCTACATTTAATCCTCAGGGTGCCTATTGATACTGCGCCACAAATCCCTGTGCCGCTGTAATGACAGCCAGTTTATATACATCCTCTTCACTGCATCCCCTCGAAAGGTCATTCACCGGACGGTTCAGCCCCTGTAGGATCGGACCGACCGCTTCGAAGCCACCCAAGCGCTGTACCATCTTATAACTAATGTTCCCTGCTTCGAGACTTGGGAAAATAAAAACATTCGCATCCCCCTGAATAAGGGAATCCGGCGCTTTTTTTCTTGCTACCGAAGGAACGAAAGCCGCGTCAAACTGAAATTCCCCATCAAGAATGACTTCAGGGGCCCTTTCTTTTGCCAAATCGACAGCATCAGCCACTTTTAAGGTTTCGGGGGATGTTGCCGACCCCTTCGTCGAAAAGCTCAGCATCGCCACACGCGGTTCGATATCGAACATTTGTGCAGTCTTCGCACTTTCGATAGCAATTTCGGCTAAATCTTGGGAATCGGGGTTTATATTGATCGCACAGTCCGCGAACACATATTTTTCTTCATCCCGGACCATGATGAATACTCCTGATGTTTTTTGGACGCCTGTCTTTGTTTTTATGATCTTTAAGGCGGGGCGAACCGTATCGGCAGTCGAATGCATTGCACCACTCACCATTCCATGTGCCAGTTTCATATGGACGAGCATGGTTCCAAAGTAGTTCTCATCCATTAATATTTCACGTGCTTGTACCTCGGTCGCTTTACCCTCACGGACCTTCACGAACGCTTCAACCATTTCATCCATCATGATATAATTCTTCGGATCATATATTTCGATTGCGTCAAGGGAGATTTTCATATCTTTTGCCTTCTCTTGAATCAACCCGATATCCCCGATCAATACCGGTGTCACCAGTTTAGCATTGGCAAGCCTTGCTGCCGCTCCCAAAATCTGTTCATCCAGCCCTTCTGGAAAAACGATCTTTAAATTATGTCCCATAACTTTCGCTTCCAGTATTTCAAATAAATCACCCATTGGCTCTTCCTCCTTTTTTAGATACGTTTTCCCTCTTTCCTTCAATATTTAACCATCCGGTGAAAATCCATAGTCGTCTTCTTTTAAGAATACTCTAGCAGCCAGGTAAATTCCAGCCACTTTGGTACCCTGCCAATCGGACGCAAATTTGAAAATTGTTTGAACACCGAAAAACAGTGATGGTGTTTGCGGGTTGATATAAATTTCCTTATACTGAAACTATGTTATATTAAAGTTATAATAAGACTTAGGAGTGATTGTAATGAGTGAAGCAGCACAAACACTGGACGGCTGGTATTGTTTACATGATTTCCGCCTGATCGACTGGGCTTCTTGGAAAACGTTATCAAGCGACGAACGCCAATTGGCCATCTCGGAATTCCAAGGTTTACTGGATAAATGGAATATGACACAAAGCGACAATGAAGGCAGCCATGCCCTATATTCCATCGTAGGTCAGAAAGCGGACTTCATGCTTATGTTTGCCCGCCCAACCATGGAAGAATTGAATGAAATTGAAAACGAATTCAATAAAACGAAGCTTGCCGAATATACAGTTCCCGCTTATTCATACGTTTCCGTCGTGGAATTGAGCAATTACTTAGCTGGAGGAGATGGTGAGGACCCTTACCAGAACCCTCATGTCCGTTCAAGACTTTATCCGATACTTCCAAAAGCGAAACACGTATGCTTCTATCCAATGGACAAGCGTCGTGATGGCGATGATAACTGGTATATGCTTTCCATGGAAGAGCGCAAAGGCTTAATGCGTTCCCACGGCTTGATTGGCCGCAGTTATGCCGGTAAAGTAAAACAAATCATTTCGGGTTCTGTCGGTTTTGACGATTATGAATGGGGCGTTACACTTTTCGCAGATGATGTCCTTCAATTTAAAAAATTAATCTATGAAATGCGTTTTGATGAAGTGAGTGCACGTTACGCTGCATTTGGTTCTTTCTTTGTAGGCAATATCCTGCCGGAAGAAAACGTACCTTCATTCCTATACGTATAAGACGATGGGCTTCCGGTTTCCGGAAGCTTTTTTTGCGTCCCCTCCTTTTTATTTTTCCCCGGCTGTGGAATAAATCCAATCCACATCCCATACATTTTCAATAGTGATGAATTTATTTTTTCACAGTCCCATTCAGCATCAGGAAAATTGATCAAGGCAATTCCAGACTCCAGCGAGGTGAAGGAACGTTACTTCTATTCATTGGCCGGCAAGAGGATATGGTTTATATCATGAACGGCAGCCGTTATGTATCGCTTAACTTTCATTGTGGTTTTTTAAGCCACCCGGGGATTGTCCAGAAAACATATACAATACTACCGGTCGCTATAAATCGCACAGTTTCTCCCAGTCCACACTCTTGGATTGTCCAAATTCCACAGCATCAACTAAACCTTGAATTTAGGAGGGAATGCAATGTCACAAAATAATCCTTATGGTAACTACCCGTACGGGGGAAGCCCCTATTATCCCTATGAGAATAATGAGCCTGAACTAAGGCAGCAGAATCCTAGCCCGCAACAAGGTTATCCGCAACAAGGTTACCCGCAGCAAGGATTCCAGCCACAACAGCCCACTATGGCAGGCACGCCACAACAAATGCCGATGCAGGTGAGTCCAGCCACTTCCGGGCCACAGATACCTGGCATGCTCCCGATCGAAGCGTCATACATCGAGAACATCTTGCGATTGAATAAAGGGAAATTAGCCACTGTTTATACAACGTTTGAAAACAACAAGGAATGGAATGCTAAGATCTTCAAAGGAATCATCGAGGCTGCAGGTCGCGATCACTTGATCATAAGCGACCCTCAAACGGGAAAACGATACTTAATCCCGATGGTATACTTAGATTATATAACGTTTGATGAAGAAATCGAATATGAATATCCATTTGGAGGCGCTGGGCTTGCCACCTACTCGCCAAGGTGAAGAAAATCCAAAAAAGAAGAGCCTCAGAATCCATTTGATTTTGAGGCTCTTCTTATATTGGAATGAATTTTTTCATTACAAGTATTTATATGCAGCAATGATCATCAAAACCCAAGCAACCAAGAATGAAACCCCGCCAAGCGGTGTGATGGCCCCAAGGACTTTGATTTGCGTAACGCTTAGAACGAATAGGCTTCCGGAAAACAGGATAATTCCTATTAGCATAAGCCAGCCGGACCAGTTGATCAGCGGACTTGAGATTTTCCCAGCCAATAAACCGATTACCAATAAACCCACTGCATGGAACATTTGATATTGAACAGCGGTTTGCCAGGTTTCTAAATATTTATCAGGAATTTTCCCTTCCAGTCCATGTGCGCCGAATGCACCTAGTGCCACAGCAATAAACCCATTCAATGCACCTAAAATGATGAACAGTTTCAATTATTTCGCTCCCCTTCCCTCATTTAAAAATCGAACAAGGACTCCCCATTGGCTTCATCCATTTTAACCGGTTCTACATTCGGTGTAGCCGGCATAACGGGCTGGGTCAATGTGATTGGCTTCGGCATGCTGATGTTCGCCGCTTTTTCATCCACCATTACTTCACAAAGGGACTTAATGGCGATTACATACCCCTGCACCTTATCCTCTGAATTTGCCTGTTTCGCTTTTAAAACAAGCTCTTCGATTTTATCCAACATTTGTCTTGATGAAATATCCAACTTTATCACCTCGTCTATATACAGGTCAAAACTATCATAACTAGCATAGCAAAAATCAGAGAAGAAAACACCTTGCATATTTCCTACCTCTTAATTGGCTTGGCTTGAAATTTCAAGCATGGCTGTCCTGAAGAATAAAAGACATCAAGAGAAGGCTGGTTTGATGTTTTAAATTGAAAAGCACGGCAGCCCTTTGGAAAACTGGGATCCCAAGTTATATAGAAATGGCGGCACGCCATACAATTCACCCGTTTCGTTTTCTTGCCCATATCATCGGTTCGAGATTTTCCAATCAATTGGGGATTCCCCCATTTCCACCAGCAATTGATTTGTTGTGGAAAAAGGTTTGGTGCCAAAGAAACCACGGGATGCCGACAGCGGACTCGGATGTACAGACTTAATGATTTTATGACGGGTCTCATCAATTAATGGGATTTTGGTTTGTGCAGGTTTCCCCCACAGGATGAATACAACAGGTTTCGGACGGTCATTCAATAGGTGAATAACTTGATTCGTAAAGATTTCCCATCCTTTTCCGCGGTGTGAGTGGGCCTCTCCCTCACGGACAGTCAAGACGGTATTCAATAGAAGCACTCCCTGTTTTGCCCATTCGACTAGGTAACCATTATTTGGAACCTCATAACCTAGATCTGTGTGTAACTCTTTAAAAATATTTCTTAAAGAAGGCGGGATGCGAACCCCCGGCTTAACTGAAAAACTAAGGCCATGTGCTTGTCCAGGGCCATGGTATGGGTCCTGACCAAGGATGACAACCTTTACGTCTTCATAAGGAGTATAGTGAAGTGCATTGAAAATATCGTCCTGATCGGGATGAACGACCTGCTGACTGTACTCTTGCTTTATGAATCCTCTTAGCTCCTGGTAATATTCTTTTTTGAATTCCTCTTCCAATAGAGGCCACCAATCATTTGTTAATAACTGCTTTGCCATCTGCCACAGCCCCTCTCCACTTTTTGAAACTATATTATATCAAACTTCATCGCCTTGCCTTTTTCCATAGATTACGATTTATGTTTCTATATACCCCAAAAGTGGGAACATAGAAAGTTAGCAAGCAATTTAACCATGTTGGAGGATTCCCTATGAAAAAATGGTACAAAAGAAAACGATTTTATCTGCTTGTCAGCATTTTGATCGTCCTTGCACTCGTAATCGCCTATAACAGCTACAAACCTCTCCCCGATGGCATTTCCTATGAAGGAAAGGTTCACCATGTCGAGGATATCGATTTCATCTATGACCTTTCCTATCACGATGAACAAGGGGAAATACAACATGAGCAGCGAATTTTCAAAACCATAAATCAAGCCATAGAAGAGGCTGATTCTTATATCGTAATCGACATGTTTTTGTTTAATGCTTTTTATGATGAAAAGATAAACTTCCCGAAGCTAACCGAGACTCTGAAGGATAATCTCGTTGAACAGAAGAAAAAGAAACCTGGCCTCCAGGTCATTTTCATTACGGACGAAGTGAATACTTCCTATAATTCCTACCAGCTAGAGGCCTTGGAAACGATGAAGAAAAATGGCATTGATGTCATTGTTACCAACTTAGACCGCCTCCGGGATCCGAATCCTCTCTATTCAGGTGTATATCGGACCTTTTTCCAATGGTTCGGTGAAAGCGGGAAAGGCTGGGTTGTGAATCCAATGGCTAAAAGCGCACCAAAGGTCACCTTGCGTTCTTATCTTAGACTGATGAATATCAAAGCCAATCACCGAAAAGTGGTCGCTACTGAAAAAACGGCCATCATCTCATCTGCCAATCCTCATGACGCAAGTGGATTCCATTCCAATATTGCATTCCAGATGGATGGGAATATCATCGGAGATTTTGTCAAATCCGAAGAAGCCGCTTCGAAATTCTCGGGAGGGCCGAAGTCATTTCCTGAATTTAAAAGGACATCAGCAGATAAAGGACCGATATCAGTACAACTGCTAACGGAAGGAAAAATTAATAAACATGTCCTTAAGGCTATTAAGGATGCAAAAAAGGGGGACAACATCCACCTTGCCATGTTCTACATTGCCGATCGCGGAGTTGTTGAGGCATTAACGGATGCAGCTAAACGGGGTGTGAAGATTCAAATGATACTGGATCCGAACCAAAACGCTTTCGGAAGTGAAAAAATCGGGCTTCCCAATCTTCCGGTTGCCGCCGAATTCGAAAAACTGGGGGATGAAAACATCTCGATCCGCTGGTACAAAACAGATAAAGAACAGTTCCATACAAAGTTGATGATGATCCAAAGAGCTGATGAAACGGTTATCCTTGGAGGATCCGCTAATTATACGTCACGCAATCTAGATGACTATAATCTTGAAGCGAATGTTGAAATCCATGCTCCAAAAGATGCGGATGTCTCCAAGGACGTCGATAGCTATTTTCAAAGACTCTGGACAAATCAAAATGGAACATACACGGTGGATTACAGTGCATACCAGAAGAAACTGCCTGTCTTTAAATACTTGACCTACCGCATTCAGAAGGTGTTCCGCTTCACCACTTACTAAAATTTTCTTTTATATAAATGTTTATCAGTGCCCAAATGAGGTTATATATTACTATAGCCGCACAGCAACTGTAATAAGCAAGATTCCATTTACCTATATTCAAGAGAATCTCACTAAATTCAAGGAGGAGTTTATATGTATCAAGTACATGTAGTAGAAAACGGTTTACAAGCAAAGGAAAAAATCGATGAATTAGTTACATCAGGTTATACGAAAGACGATGTATATTTGTTTGCCCATGATAAAACCCGTTCAAAACACCTTACCGAGAATACAAATACAGAAGATGTAGGCATGAAGGAACAAGGTTTCCTTGATACCGTCGGAAATCTCTTTAAATCACGCGGAGATGAACTTCGTAACCGAATGAGCAACCTTGGCCTTAGTGATATGGAGGCAGAACGTTACGAGGAAGTGCTTGACGAAGGAAAAGTAGTCATCGTTGCTTCCAAACAAGATAATAAAGACGGGGTTACACACTAATACCCGCTAACCATTACCCTATATGGATTCATAAAAAAACGAGGCTCCTTAACCGGCAGCCTCGTTTTTTATACTCATTATCCCAGGATGCTTTGGTACGTGGCCTTTGCATGGACCATGTCCTTCGTACCGTGAATCAACGCCCGGCCATCCTTGAAAATGACGATACGCTCCCCAGCTTTTTCACAAGAGAGAAGAAATGGATTGAATTTCACCAAATAGCCGCTGCCGTCCAGATCTTTGGCCAGTTTCTCGAGTTGAAGTTCCAAAGGTTTTGGCGGTCTTACCTGTACAGTATCCCTCCCGCAAAGAACAGCCGTTTTCGTTGCATTTTCCAGTGTTAAAAAGGGGTAGGTCCTCTTCTCCCCGCATGAGAGACAATCCTTCTTTTTTGCTTTTGTCAATTTAACGGTTTGGTATTGATTTCTCCACAGATCAAAAGAAACAAGTGCAGGCCGTACCGATTTCCAATCTTCAACAAGGATTTTCAAAGCTTCGGCAGTTTGGTGTGCCACTACCATCGTTACAGCTGGTGATATGATTCCTCCTGTGTCACAGGTCATTCCTTGAATGGGGATCGCTTTCAGCAAACAGTGCAAACATGGAGTCTGTCCGGGAAGGATCGTCAATGTCATGCCAACACTCCCCACACA
This sequence comes from Peribacillus sp. NPDC058002, assembly GCF_042886655.1. Lineage (NCBI taxonomy): Bacteria > Bacillati > Bacillota > Bacilli > Caryophanales > Bacillaceae > Peribacillus > Peribacillus sp. NPDC058002. The sequence goes on from NZ_JBHVQU010000011.1 coordinate 13,466, forward strand.
TGCCCCATAAATCCACGGTATATGAAGCTTTTGTGATAAATCATTAATAATCATCCGTGTCTCAAAGTTATCGGTTGCATCCAATATCAAATCAACATCACCAAGCAACTGTTCGAGGTTCTGGGCAGTTGCGTCCATGATGATGGCATTCACTTCAACTTCATGATTGATATCAAACAAATGACGCTTTGCCGCTTCTGCTTTTGGCAGTTTCTCCTCGACATCCCGTTCCGTATACATTTGTTGCCGCTGTAAATTACTGATCTCTACATAATCCCTGTCGACAATGGTAAGCTTTCCTACTCCTGCCCGAGTGAGGGCCTCGGCATTAGCAGATCCCAAAGCCCCTGCACCAAGAAGCAAGACATGCTTCTTCATAATTTTCAATTGGCCCTCTTCACCAATGGGGCCGAATAAAGTCTGCCTTGAATATCGCTCTTTCACCTTGAACCCTCCCTTCCGAACGCTTTAGCCCCCACTTACTGGTGGAATGAAAGCAACTGTATCTCCATCAGATAGAAGCGTGTCATCATCGGCAAATTCTTCATTGACCGCCGTCATCACGGTTTCTAGACCTTCCAATTGAAAATCCACCTTCATTTTTCCTTTTAGCTCCGCCACACTCATTCCACTTCCCTCTATAGAAAGAGTCTCTTTGCCTAGCTCATCTTTCAATTGGGCAAATAAAAGTACATTAATCATCAATATCCCCCTTTTCCGGTTTCCCCGATGGATATGGAACGGTTTCCAACTGGTTTCCTACCCATGTCTCCCCATCTTCCCAGTGTTCTTTTTTCCAGATCGGGACGATTTCTTTAATTCTTTCAATCGCATACCTGTTCGCCTCGTATGCATCATTTCGATGTGGCGTACTAACGGCAATAACCACTGCGATATCCGTGATTTCAAGTTTACCTACACGATGGGTGATCGCCGTTTCTGCATCAGGCCAACGTTCCTTGATCTCAGATCCGATTTGCTCCAATTTCTTGATGGCCATCGGCTCATACGCTTCGTAAATTAAGAAGAGAGTCTTTTTTCCTTTCGTCATTTCCCTCACTGTACCAATAAAGGTCGTTACGGCACCTGCATTTCGCTTGACTACTTTATCAATCACTTCCTGGATGACAATCGGCTCTTTTGAAATATTATAATTCATGTCTACCATCCTTTATATATAATTCAGTTTGATCAATATAACCTGCCTCTTGATAATCTTCCATTGTATTCATATTGAAAAAAAGGTATTGAAAATGTTCAGGATTCTCGCGATATAACTTAAAGTCGGTTTCTTTCATGACTTTCACCGAAATCTTTTCCAAAAATAGACTCATTTTTAATTCGTGTTTTAATAAACACTCCGTCAATGCAGGAAGGCACCTTTTATGGTAAACAGCAAAAAGCGGCTGGAGCCTGCCATTTATTTCGGGAACGACAGCATCGAATTCAGGTTCATGATGGGAGATGATATCCTTTATGGCTTCTGCACTCACAAACGGCATATCACAGGCTACAAGAAACTGAAGCTCCGTTTTCGATGAGGTCAACCCTGCATGCAATCCGCCAAGCGGGCCTTGATCTTTATGTAAATCCGGAATGAGCGGAAGTTGCAGAAAATGATATTCTTCAAAAGTATTCGTAATGACCATGATGTTTTCTGATACCTTTTTCAATTCGGATGCCACTCTTGAAATGTTCACAACGCCACCTATGGTCAACAGGGCCTTATTCACTCCCATACGACTTGATTTCCCACCAGCTAAAAGCAACATTGTCCATTCCACAAGAATCTCCCTCCCTTTTTGGGTTTAATCCGGCATAGAACGGTAAAGCTATACAAAATGTGTCCGCTATATTTAAATATTTTAAATCAACTTTGAAAATAATGACACCTTCTCAAACTTTACTTTGTATATCAAAGGATGGAAAGTGGGGTCCAAATCTAAACAAGCAGGCTACCCATCCATCCGATTTCCAGAATTCCAGGTACGAAAAAATGACTTATGCGTAACCATTGCAATTCTTTCTCTAAGACACTCATAATAGGGTGAAAACTAAGTTTTACATAAAAGAAATTTTGGTATATTCTAAAAATAGGATATTAACTGGTATGCTGATAATATCGAAAACTAATTCTCCTGAGGAGGTCACATAATGACTATGAAAAGAGCTATGACAGTTGCCGGATCGGACTCGAGCGGCGGTGCTGGTCTTCAAGCAGATTTAAAGACATTCCAAGAATTCGGTGTTTACGGTATGTCCGCTTTAACGACAATCGTGACGATGGATCCGAAGAATGGCTGGTCGCATAATGTATTCCCTACGCCGGTCGAAATTTTGGAAGCCCAAATCGAAACGATTTTATCAATCGGCATTGACGCAATGAAAACGGGAATGCTTGGATCAGTGGAAATCATTGAACTTGTTGCCCGTAAAATAGACGAGCTGAAGCTGGACAAAGTCGTAATCGATCCAGTTATGGTCTGTAAAGGTGAAGATGAAGTATTGCACCCTGAAACGGCCGTAGCTCTGCGGGAACTGCTTGTTCCACGTGCAACTGTAGTCACGCCAAACCTGTTCGAGGCCGCTCAGTTAGCCGGAACTGCGCCTATCAAGACGATTGATGACATGAGGGCTGCAGCTGAGAAGATTCATGCACTTGGTGCAAAATATGTCTTGATCAAAGGCGGTAATAAGCTGGATCTTGATAAAGCCATCGACCTTTTATATGATGGAAAAGAATTCGAAATCCTTGAATCAGAAAAAATCGAAACGACCAATACACATGGTGCCGGCTGTTCTTCTTCTGCAGCTATTGCAGCCCAATTGGCCGAAGGGAAAAGCCCGCGTGAGGCTATCCTCATTGCTAAAGACTTCATTACCGAGGCGGTTCGCCATTCTTGGAAGATGAATGACTATGTTGGGCCTGTCAATCATGGTGCATACCATAAATATGGAATTGCGGAAAAAACACAAAAATAAAACATCAAGTTTAATGGCTGCTCAAATTCATCGAGCGGCCTTTTTCGCTTTTTTTGCTTTTATTTAGTAAAATGGAAAGAAGGAAAAGCTTATCTAGCCGCCCAGTTAAGGAGGAAATTATAGAATGAAACCTATAGACCGTTCAGAGGTGCAAAATGCCATTGATTCTTTCGCAGGACAAGATGTATATCTTCACCTTGAAACAACAAATGGCGCCTATGCCACTCATGTAGATGAAGCTTTCTTTTCGGCAGGTGCCTATATTCGTAATGCTTTTATACAGTATGAACATGGGAAGATAGTTGGGGATGGACCCTACCGCATCGGCTTGAAGCTCAATATTGGCTGGGTATATGCAGAAGGCGTTAACCACTTCGAATTGGATGAACAGGGGAGATTGCTATTGGCAGGCCTTGATTTTTCCGGAAAGCTCGCTGTCTCCATGCAGCTCAGTCCCACTCCCTTTGAATGATGACAACTTGCTTGATATATATCATATGATTCCGATGAAAACTCCCATTCACCGATAACCATACTCTGTAAGTAGAACGGAAGGAGAAATATACCTTGGAAAAAGAACGCCATGTATTAGTTATATTCCCACATCCCGATGATGAAGCATTCTCGGTCTCCGGAACGCTTGCCCTTCATAGAGAAGCGGGCACTCCTGTCACCTATTTATGCTTAACTTTAGGAGAAATGGGACGTAATTTAGGAAACCCTCCATTTGCAACAAGGGAATCGCTACCTAAAATTCGTAAAAAGGAATTGATTGATGCAGCAAATGCGATTGGCATCCAAGATTTACGCATGCTTGGATTGCGTGATAAGACAATTGAATTCGAAGATGATGAAAAGCTGACTTCATTATTTACCGATGCCATCAATGAATTGAACCCTTCATTGATCATTACGTTTTACCCAGGATACAGTGTCCATCCAGACCATGAAGCGACAGCACGTGCTGTGGTTCGGGCAGTGGAAAGGATGGAAGAGAAAGAGAGACCTAAACTTCATTGTGTCGCCTTCTCGAATAACTGCATTGACGAATTGGGACAGCCTGACATCATCCAGGATATCTCTGCCGTCGAAGAAAAAAAGGTAGCTGCATTCACTGCCCACCGTTCGCAAACGCAGGCAATGGTGATCGATTGGAAAGAGAAATTCGAAAATCAGGATGCAGATTTTCTGGACTGGATCCGCAAAGAACGATTATGGACCTATAAATTTTAAGGAAACCGCCAATAGGCGGTTTTTTTGTTTATGGCATAAAAAAAACGCCTGTCGATTACAGGCGGAGAAAAGGGGGATACTTTGGAAAATCAATCATAATATAAGCATCCCCAAAATTCTTCGTTTTATACAAACCTAATCAAAAAAATTAGGCGGACAAGCGTTTTTCATGCTGCATTTTCGTTCTTGCCGAGGCTTTTTTTCCATGCGCCAAGAAATAAATGCCAATAAGTATGAATGCAAAGATCGACATTCCCATGAATAACCCTTTGAACCCTGTAAATGGAATAAGGAATCCCAATAGGAACGGGCCGACACCAATACCGAAGTCATACATTGTAAAAAACGTGGATGTGGCTAATCCCATCCGATTTGATGGAGCTTCCTTAATCGAAATCGCTTGACAGCTTGATTGGAACGTACCATACCCGACTCCGATAAAGGCGCCGGCAATCAGAAGCGTGATACCGTGATGGGATTGGCTGAGGATGACCATACCGACGGCAAATAGTAGTAGCGATGGGTAAATGACTGCATTTTCCCCCTTCACATCAAACATACGTCCTGTAAACGGACGGGACGCCAAAAGGAATACAGCAAATACGACGAAGAAAAAGCTTGCCGCATCCATTAAATCCATTTCCTTTGCAAAAGACGTTAAATAGGACAAAATGCTCGAATAGGTAAATCCGGCAAATCCGATAAAAATGGAAATGGGCAGTGCCCTTTTCTCAAAGTAATCACTGATTTTAAATCCTTTTTGTGTTGAAGCTCCACCCTTTTCCCCTTCAGGCACATTCATGAATAATGATGCAACTAAAGAAAATGCGGCAAATAAGGAGGCTGCATAGAAAATGATGGAATAACTGAAATGCTGTGTTATCAGCAATCCAATAAACGGACCGAATGCCATTGCCAAGTTTGTACTCATGGCAAAGTAACCTGTACCTTCCCCGCGTCTTTCATTCGGAATGATATCTGCAGCAATCGTTCCAGTCGCCGTTGTGGCCAGGCCAAAAGCAAAACCGTGAATAAGCCGGTCAATCAATAAGAGGGATAAACCATTCACCAGGAAATAGCCAATGGATGCGATCAGGAATAGAACCAATGATCCAAGCAACATCTTTCTGCGGCCAATCTTGTCAATTTTTTTCCCTGCAATCGGTCTGACAAGCACAGCCCCGAGAACAAAAATACTTGAAGCAAGTCCTGCTTGTGCTTGCGACGCATGAAAGTTATCCATCGTGTAAATGGTCAATGTCACCATCAAGACATAAAAAGTTAAAAATAAAAAAAAGTTCGCAGACGAGACAATCAGGAAGTCTTTCGTCCACAGTTTCGGTTTGTGATTCATTTCAATCCTTCTTCCTTACTATTGTTTTAATTTTTCCTTCAGGAAAATCAGCGTTCGTAACGTTGCCTCTCGATCCTCTTCAGCCAAACCGCTCATTAATTGAAGTTCAAATTCTTCAACTACCTTTTTGGCCTCGTGATAAGTCCTTAAACCCGACTCCGTTAACTGTATTCTCCGTTCCCGCTTATCTTTCCCTGGGACTTGTTCAATCAAATCAAGTTCTTCCAACCGGTTTACCGTCCTGGTTACCGTCGGTTTCTCCACATCTAGATATGTGCTTATTTCAACAAGTGTAGAACAGCCAAACTGACTCAGATAATATACAATCGACCATTGGGAATGAAAAAGATCAACCTTGGCCAATTGTTCATTTAACTTTTTGGTAAATGACCTCGAAAATTGTAAGTTATGATGAAAAAAACCATTATTAAAGGACAAAGGTATTCCTCCTGTAAATTAGTTACCTAGGTAACTATACACCCATTCATTAGAAATGTCTAGCTTTCAGCTGAACGAAAATAATCGTATGAACACTGTTTCCTCAGCTTCTCCATTGCTTCAGGACAAAATTCAGGAGGTTCATGCTTTTAATTGGAAGTTTGGTGAGAAACACTGTGTATTTGGAGTAAATACCCGTGGGTTTGGACGTTACTCGTGAATTTGGAGCGAATACTCGTAAGTTTCGCGCTTTTACTCGTGAGTTTGGAGCAAATACTCGTGAGTTTCACGCTTTTACTCGTTAGTTTGGAGCAAATACTCGTGAATTTGGCGAAATCGTATGGGGCAAATCGGGGCCATGTCATGCTCTTCGTGGTCGATGCTTCGAGGCCATAAACAAAAAGGAAACCCCGCTATTAAAAAGCGGGGCGTCCGATATTCGATCCTTGCGATGCAGAAGGATTTCATTCGAACAAATCCACATCTCCGAGCTTCTCATGATAACTTCAGGGCATATTTCCTTTTAAGCTAGATAGTGGCAAACGAAAAAGTTTATCATCCTTTTCATCAGGATTTCCTCGGCCGTCCGTATTATTGCTTATGAAATAAAGGAATTCTTCATCAACGAATACATCACGTATCCTTCCTGAGCCTGTAATGATATTAGTCAGTTTTCCGCTTTTTACATCATAACTCTTAAGCGCTTCGCCCCTTAAGGCTGCAAAATAGAGCTTTCCGTCAAAATAGGCCATGCCAGATGGAGCCCACGTATTCTCACCGGAATGAATCAATGGTGTTACCATATCAGGTTTTTGCTCATCGCCCTCTATATCTGGCCAGCCATAGTTCTTACCTGGATCAATTTTATTTAATTCATCGTGTGCAAAATCTCCGTGTTCACTTTCATATAACTGTCCTGCTCCATCCCAGGCCAGACCTTGTGGATTGCGGTGACCGTATGAATAGACGTATGAATTCCCGAAAGGATTATCTTTCGGAATGGTGCCATCCAGGTTCATGCGCAGAATTTTCCCGCCTAAAGAATCCAGGTCCTGTGCGATTTCAGCCTTTCTTGCATCGCCTGTTGTTGCGTATAGCTTATCATCCGATCCAATCTTGATCCTGCCGCCATGGTGGTAGTCCCCGCTTGGTATTCCGTCGATTAAGGTCTCCATCTCCTGCCATTTATCATCATTTTTTTCTAAAACGACGATTCGATTGATGGAATCCCCGCCTTCTTCATAGGTATAATAGGCGAAAGCTTGCCCGCTCTTAGAGAAATCGGGAGCTAGCAAAAACCCAAGCAACCCGGCTTCCGCTTTAGCTGACAATGTCCTTTTAAGGTTGACCTTTTGCCGTGTCATCTTATCCTTGTCCAATTCAACGATTGTTCCTGCCCGCTCTGACACATACATTGTGTCGCCATTCTTCTGGATCGACCATGAGGCCTGCAGGTTCGTTACAAGCACATCCGGGTCTCCCCCTATAGTGCCCGTCTCTTCTTTGACAGGATTCGGCTGAGGTTTGCTGTCGCCATCTTTCATGTTACAACCAGTTAAAATCAAAGCCATAAGGAAAAAAAAGAGCGATTTTTTCAAAATCTTTCCTCCTTCGATTCATGAGTTTAATAGGCTGACTGTTTAAGCACCTTTAAAATGGCCTCCGCGACACCGGCTTCATCATTCCTTCCTGTTATTTCATCACACAGTTTTTTAATTTCGAGCGGGGCATTTCCCATTGCGACAGACAAACCTGCCCGTTCAAACATGGATATATCATTATAATTATCCCCGATAGCCATCGTTTCCTGCATTGAGCCGGATTTTCCATTCACGTATGTTTCAAGTGCCGTACCTTTTTGAGCTGTTTCACTCATGATTTCCACATTTTCGCGTCCCGATGAAGTGACTGTAACTCCCTGTCCTTTCAATTTCGAAGCAATTTGATTTAATAAAGTTAAATCCTTTGAGAAGCTAAGAATTTTATAATATTCCTCATTCGAACGGCTGAATAACTCGGAATAATCGGAAATGGAAGTTACCTGTCCAAGCTGTAAACGCTGCTCCGCATATTTCCGCATGTTCTCAGGGTCAATGTCAGGGTTCGCTGTAACGAATACATCAACCAAAACAGATATTGCATTTTCATAGTCTTTAGAATAAATCCCTTGGCTCGTATATATTTCGAAATAAATCCCTTGTTCTTCGAGGAATTCAGCGACCATTTTGGCAGTGGCAGCTGACATTGGATTGGAAGCGGCAATTTTTCCGTCCTCCGTGAAGATGGCCGCACCATTTACACAGATGACAGGGCAAACGATGCCAGCTTCATCCAAGGCGAACCTAGCTTCCACATAAGATCTTCCAGTAGCAATGATCACTTCCACACCCTCGCTTTGCGCCTTCTGGATGGCATGTTTATTTTCCTCACTGACTTTTTGCATTTTGTTTAGCAATGTTCCGTCCATATCAATCGCAATCGTCTTAATCAATTCAATCGGCCCCTTTTTTCAATATAATCCCTATTTTAACCGAAAGATCGTGGATAAACACGTTTAACAAACCCGTATATATTCTTGGTGTGACTTCAGTCATTAGAAAATTCGATTATGTAAATAAATAAACTGCACCTAACTAAGATAGGTGCAGTTTGTTTTCTTAATGTAGAATCGTTTTTCTATCCACATCTTGGGCACGTTCAATAATCTGTTCGTGGATGTCTTTTTGAATGTCATCGATTGCTGTAAAATCCATTGCTTTTACATAAATCCTTTCGAGTTCGTCATGCAGCTCTTTTGCCTTAGCCAGATTTGCTGTCGCTTCATTCATTTTCGTCCGGTACCTAGTGGAAACATCCTTTAACTGTTCGGCATATATTTCATCTGTTCCCGGCAGGATGGCCGTCTTATATATATCAATGATTTCATCCCCTCCACAACTCGGGAAATATTCATGCGGCGATGTGCTGTCAAATATGGCGATTCCAACCTCCCGGACGATTACCATGTCCAAGCTATGCGGATCGAAACCACAATGATATATTTCCACATCAAAGCCTCTTTGCTCCGCAGCTTTTGCTATCTTCTTCAGCATCGTTGATTTACCGGAACCTGGACGGCCCTTTAAAAAGTACCGTTTTTGTATTCCCTCAGTAATATTGGGGATGAAATCAACTGCACCCTTTGGTGTAGCTGCACCTAAGAATCGGTGACGAACATCCGACTTTTTATTAAGGACGATATCTCTATAAAAGCTTTCTATCAATTTATTGGTCAACCCATTCAATTTTGCGAAATCAATATTTGCCTTATAAATGTCTTCCCATTCATCATGTATTTTCAATGCTTCAGCGAACAAGGCATATGCCTTATCGAAACTCTTGCTTCTCGCATTCGTCAACTTTATGATGGCCGCTCTTTCAGAAGCCAACTGCTGGGAATCCCAGGCTGCTCCTAGATTGACATATTCCTCAATGGCCCCTGGTGCCTTCGGTTCAATCACATGCGGGGCGGTCCCATCCACGATCCCGATTTTCAAAGCCGGTATGATGATTCCATCAATGGAATCATTATCGGATGAACAATGTAAATACTCGATGTCAAAGCCTTTATCCAGCCATTCTTGGCCGATTTTTTTCATAATGGTCGATTTACCGGAACCAGGTCCGCCTTTTAATATGAATAATCTTTCCAGACCTTTTAAATTGGAATCATATAAACTATAAAAACCTTTAGCCGTATTGCCCCCAGCAAAATAATTCATCACTTTTCCTGTCACTATCACACTCTCCCTCACAATACAGATATGACTTCAAGACAGCGTATGATGAAAAGACCCAATAGGTGAATACCTAAAGGCAAACAGTTTATTTTATGAGGGCTACAGATTCCGCTTGGGTGACTTCCAGGAATTCCGACGGTTTTAATACGATCTGTGTACCGATTTTCCCTCCACTTACGATGATTTCAGGCAGGTTTGTTGCACTTTCATCGATAAAGGTCGGGTATTGCCTTTTCATTCCGATCGGGGAACAGCCTCCCCGAATGTACCCTGTGTATTTTTGCAGATCTTTAACCGCAAGCATTTCAATTTTTTTTGCACCTGCGGCCTTCGCTGCCTTTTTCAAGTCCAGTTCGGTTGCTACAGGGATGACAAATACGTATAGCTGCTGCGGTCCGTTATGGGTAACAAGCGTTTTAAAAACGGTTTCCGGCGCTTTTCCAATCTTGTCCGCAACAGTGATCCCGTCGATTTTTCCATCGCGGGCATCATAACTCATCATGCCATACTCTATACGTTTGTTATCAAGAATTCGCATTGCATTCGTTTTACTGGCTCCCATAAGAAAATTCCCCTTATCGTTTTCTTCCATCTTACCATTTTAAAGACCGGGCAAAAAGAAAAGCACAGTGCTTATTCATCTGTGCTTTCCCTAAAATTTATTCTAAGTGGCGTCTTTGGAAATCAGCGATCCTCTTGTAGTCGCCTTCCAATTGCCTGCTCACGGATAAATAAATCGACATTAACTCTTCATACACTTTAACGTTCTCTTCGATTGGGACAAGTTCATTCGTTTCACCAACCATACCCTCAACCTCATCAAGGCTTTCGATTTCGCCTAAAGCGTATAATCCAATAACGGCGGCACCTAAGCTCGAACTCTCAAAGCTTTCAGGAATTGTCACGTTTTGATTGAATATGTCAGCCATGATTTGGCGCCAGAGCTTCGAGCGGACAAATCCGCCGCTTGCATGAATCTTCTCGGGAGCACCAGTCAGCTCCTTTACAGCAATAAGGACGCTGTACAAATTATACATCACACCCTCCAGCACTGCCCGGACCATATGGTCACGAGTGTGATGTAGCGCCAACCCAAAGAAGGAGCCCCTTGCATCGGCACTCCATAATGGTGCCCGTTCCCCTGCCATATACGGGTGGAATATCAACCCATCTGAACCAGGTGCAATATTAGAAGCCATATCCGTCAGAATCTCATAGGAGTCCTGTCCCGAAGCCTTCGCTTTTTCGATTTCCATACGGCCCAATTGATCGCGAGCCCATCGGAAGGTGATTCCCCCATTGTTGACCGGTCCGCCGATTACCCAATGATTCTCAGTAAGGGAATAGCAGAATGTCCTGCCTTTGGGATCGGTAAGCGGCCGGTCACTGACGGTCCTTACCGCACCGCTCGTTCCGATTGTCACTGCCAGAACTCCTGGCTTGATTGCGTTTTGCCCTAAGTTGGCAAGCACGCCATCACTCGCGCCAATCACAAACGGGGTACTAGCATGAATGTTCATTTTTGCAGCTAATTCCTCACTTAAGCCTGAGAGGATATGGGTCGTAGGGACAAGCGCCGGCAGCTTGTCAGCCCCGATTCCAGCGATGGTGAGTGCCTTTTCATCCCACTTCAGGTCATTCAAGTTGAACATGCCCGTTGCAGAAGCGAGCGAATAATCCATCACATACTCATTGAAAAATTTATAGATGATGTATTCTTTTATTCCTATAAATTTTTCCGTTTCGTTAAAAATCCCGGGATGCTCATTTCTTAACCACATTACTTTCGTGATTGGCGACATTGGATGAATGGGTGTTCCCGTTCTGTGATACAATTGCATCCCCTGTTCCGAAGCCTTCAATTTCCCCGCATAGGCAACACTTCGATTATCTGCCCATGTAATGCTATTCGTCAGCGGGTTGCCGTCTTTACCAATTGCGATCAAGCTATGCATCGCCGAACTGAACGATATGAAGCCCAGTTCTTGCTTTTCTATTCCGCTTGCAATCATAACCTCGCCTATTGCAATGATGACCGCTTTATAAATTTCCTCGGGATCTTGTTCCGCAACGGAAGGAGTTGGACTGTGAAGAGGATATCCCCTCGAACAAGATTGGACAACCTCCCCCCCTTTAGAAAAAAGAACGACCTTCGTACTCGTCGTACCAATATCGATTCCCATCATATAACCTGAATGTCCCATATTTACATCATGCTCCTTTCTCTTAAACAATTGAATTCAATAGTAAGATTAGGATAAGTGAAACGACTGATATAATCGTTTCCATAACCGACCAAGACTTTAACGTTTGCGTGCCTGTTAAAAAAAGCTTTTTGATCATCCAAAATCCGGCTTCACCCCCATGCATTTTTAAATGCACCGCCGGCTCCAATAATCAAGATGATGGATCCAGTGGGGCGAGGCAGGGTGCCATGAATTGGCTTAGTTCTTCTTTATTAAAACCTTTAGCTCAACCTAATGTAAAGAATGAAACAACCACAGAAACATAAGGGGATGATCGGTTTTCCAATGAAGGCAATCCCATCATCCAATATTGAATCTTCACCAAACACAGCACCGAAAGCTCCGATCAACATTAGTAAGAACGGCATTAAAATCATGATCAAGGAAATGCCGAAACCTGGGTGCTCACGGTTATGTATATTGGAGAATTGATCCGCTAACCCCTCGCGTGCTTGTCCATCCATTCTTTTAGATATGCAGGAACCAAAAACAGGTCCAGTTAACATGGGAATTCCTATTTACACACTCGGCCATCGCCTTTCCATGCATGGCACCTAAACCGACAAAGAGTGCTATCTAACCAAAATTATTACCTGCCCCTGTCTGAACAGCATCTGCAACATCCGGAATATCCATACGTGCGATAATCCCTAAAACGACGGAGGCGAGAAGTAACGCACTACATGGGTGCCATTTTACTTTGGCCATGGTAATGATCAAGAAAACTAAACAACTTAAATCAGGAAAGGAATGCATAAAGGTATGGCTCTCAAAGAAAAAAGCATCGAACCAGTTCATTGTGAACTAAACTCGATACCTGATTCAGTCTTGAAATATCATTCACCAATAAAAAGAGGACCGGATCGGTGCTTGATTTCTTCCTCCAGTTGTTCAGGATAAGCAATGAGGAAGCATGTGGATGGACCTGATGATTTTGCAATATCGACTTTATTACTAATATGCACGGAAACACCTTCACCATTTTGATCCAGATGCCCCCATTCATATGCTATCCCTTTTGAACCGATTGGAAGTGCCTGAACACCTTCCATTTCACAAAGGCTTTTATATAAAGATAACGGCGCGACCCAATCTTGCTGTTCCATTACTTCTTCTCCAACGAGCGGCCTGCCGATCAGAGCTATTTTCCGTTTAGGATGCTGCTTTTTAACGGATTCATTCGTTCGTTTACCGATCACCATAAGTCCAAGTGCTGATTGAAGAAGCGGCATGTTACTTTCAGTGCTGCCTGTAATGGGGAGATCCTCCATTCCCAATTCATTCAGCCCCTTCCTGACACCCCTGGTCAAGTCCTCCCAGGCTTGATCGCCGCAAAAATTATTTAGAACGACTGATACTGGACTCCCGCCAACGCCCAAACATTCCATGACGGCAACCCGAAAGGAATAATATCCAACGACCTCATAAGGGACATGGACAAGATCTTTTTCTTTCAGGCCGATTCCGCCGCTATTATCACTTGAAATAATCAAAGAATCTGATTCGGAAAATGGCAAAATCAATGAATCATTCATTCTGCGAGTCCATCTTTAAAAATCATTTTTTTCAAGACAGGCTCCAAGCGTGGCAGTAAAAGGCCAGCCAATGCTACATTTACCGCCGTCGCTGTCGTCAATCCCGGAACCAATAACGTGTAAAAACCAGGGCTGATCAGAAATGCGAAAGGCAGGGCTAAAACGAAGGCATTACCGATAAAGAAGAGGAAAAATGCGCCTATTTTTTTTCCGTTTATATATAAAATGCTAAACATCCATGTCAGGACCGCCATTTCGACCATGATCAAAAAGTGGAATGGCCCAAGTGGCATTCCGCCGAATAACGCTGAAATGATATGGCCAAGCCCAGCTACAATAGCCCCCGATACCGGGCCAAGTATGACAGCCGCCAAAAGGGCCGGAAAACTATCCAAAGCGATACTCCCGATCGGGGAAGGGATTTTAATCATTGCCCCTACCGCCGATAAGGCAATGAATATAGCAATTGCACTAATTTTTCTTACATCCATGTTTACTCTTTTTCCTTTCTTTTCCCTCCACGGAATACATTTGCGCTGCGGATATATTCCACATCTTTCACACCAAGACGGAAGTTGATCACACGTGCAACGGCAAAGAAATAATCCGACAAACGATTTAAATATTGAAGTGATAATGGTGAAACGGCCGCACCAGACTTGATCAATGAAACGACCAATCGTTCCGCCCTTCTTGTAACGGTACGGGCGATGTGAATGGTTGCAGCCGCTTTTGAGCCGCCAGGCAGGATGAACTTTTCCAATTCTGGCGCTTCAAGTATGAAGGCATCTATTCGTTCTTCCAAATAGGTAATGGCCTCCTCCGTCAGCTTTTGTGGGGCCTTCTCGGAAACGGTTGCCAAATCACCGCCACAGTCAAACAGCTCATGCTGGATTTTCTCTAGATCGGCCAGTACATCCGTAAATATCGCTGAATCCAATTCTGTCACCGCAAGACCGATATAGCTATTCACTTCATCGACCGTTCCATAAGATTCAACACGGATGTCATCCTTATCAAGTCGACCTCCGATTACGCTTGTTTGTCCCTTATCCCCTGTACGTGTATAGATTTTCATCCCAATTGCCTCCTCTACTTTATTTGCTGGTTCATTCCATACCAGATGATATCAACGCGACTGGATATGGATGCTACATCTTGAAAGACCCATCCGCAGGCATCGCGCCATCTGCGATCTTTTGCTTCGATCGGGACAATGCCTTTGGAAATATCAGAACCGATCACAATGCAATTGTGTTCATCCTTTTCTTTCTCCCATATTCGCCAATCAGCCATGATTTCCTTCCATCTTTTTCGAATCGAATCTGAATCCATATTTTCTGCATCTTGTTGAATCCATGCATCCAACCCTTGCAATACAACAGTCTTGCCTTGAAAACCAATCAATTCAGGCGGTTCTTTTCGATAACCGGACAGCCAAAGGACATCATTTTCCAAACCATACAATTGCTTTACCCATTTAGTTTTCCCATTATAGGCGCCTCCTGTAACAAAGTGCAGCGTTCTCCCCTCCTTAAGCTTTCCCGGTCTTCCCATATCAGCTCATAACCCTTGCCATGGGAAATTCCCCAATCAAAAAAGGACTTTTCCTTCGGTGCATGGCGGACCAGTAAATCACGAATTACCCCTCCATGTGTCATTATGGCAATTCGGTTCTCCTTACAGGCAATCAAATGGTTCCAGCCATTATTCACACGCTCGGAAAATGCCGGATAGCTTTCACCCCCGGGCACAAGGGCCTCCATGGGACGTTCCAGCCAATTAAGATAATCTCGATCTGTCTTCAACTCATGATACGTCCGACCTTCCCAACTGCCGAAGTTCATTTCACGGAACAAAGGGTCTTTGACCGGAACTGCATGTGGAAACAGCAGTCGTGCAGTTTCCACACAGCGGGGCAAATCACTGCTGTGAATTTTTTCATACTTTGGGTAAGAGCCTCTTAATTCCAGTATTTCCTTTTCTCCTTTGATGCTTAATGGGGAATCGGTCCAGCCCAAGTAGGCCTTTCGCTCATTTGCTTCCGTCAGCCCATGGCGAAGTAGTGTAATAGCCACAATATCAGCCATAACCAAAGCTCAACCCCTTCCACTGATGCCCCCAGTACATCCCCCGTTATCCCACCGAACCAACTGACGACTTTACGTTTTATATAAACCAGGAAAAATACTGCAGCCAGACACATGATGAAAAATAAGGTGACAAGCTTAAAATCGATGATCCAGGCAACCGCCAGACTTACAAGGAGGTACAGCCAATAAATGGGCAAACTGCTTTTCTTTACTGCACTTTGAAAAAAAGCACCGAGCCCCTCTTTTTTAGCCAGCGGCATCCGGATGAGCAAATAACCCATCACGCATTTGCTTAGGAGTGGAAGGGCAATGATCAAGAAGTATGTCCATTCATTAACCCTTTCGACAATTTCATAGATAAATAGAAACCGGGCGGCCAATAGGACTATGACGGAGATGACACCGAATGCACCTGTCCTGGAATCCTTCATGATTTCCAATCGCCGCCCTTTATCCTGATAGGAAAAAAAAGCATCACTTGCATCGATCCAGCCATCGAGATGCAAACCTCCCGTCAATGCCATCGTCAAAAACCAAAGGAAAAAGGCAATGGCAAGCGATGACAATGGGGTCCATTCCACGAGCGCATACAAAACACCGCCCAATATCAAGCCTAGCAAAAGACCTACCAATGGAAAGGTTTGAATGGCACGGTGAATATATTTCTTCTCCATCGGAAGCTGCTTCTTTATTGGAAAAACCGTAAAGAACTGCAGGTTAATTAAAAAACCGATCACTCCGCTCATTCCTGCATGCACCCTTTCTTCCGCAATGGAATTCCCGCTTCAACAAGATAGGCTTCATCGGCCTGCCCGACGATCGCTTGATGAAGCTGGCCCAGTGTTTTTCCGTATATATGAAGGAAGTCATCCTGGAAAATCGGTTCCTGCACCAATTCATTGCTAACGACTATTAAACAGCTGGATTGTTTTCTTATCTCATTGATTCCGGTTATTATTTTTGAAAAAATGCTATCTAAAAATTCTTTTTCAAGCGGAATACCAGGGCCAAATAGCTCGTTATCAAGCAGGGTTGTCAGACAATCGAGCAGAATGATGGAATCCTGATCAATGTCCTCCCCTATCCTTGTAATATCCGTTGCGTATTCGGAAGTTTTCCAAGCAATCGGGCTGCTTTCTCTATCCTTCCGGTGCCGAAGGATGCGTTCACCCATCTCCACATCACTGATACGGCCACAGGCCAGGTAATGCAAGTTCCCATCCGTTTGGAGTGCATACTCCAGTGCTTTTCTTTCTGCGAAGCTGCTTTTTCCGGAACGGACACCCCCGGTTATAAAACAGAGCCTTGCTTTCTCCACTGTCTTACCCCCTCCATCAATGCTTCGTTATCATGTTCACTCTTCACTGCAAACCGAAGCCACCTTCCATCCAAACCGGGAAAATTATGGGTATGACGCGGTACGATTCCTTTTTTCAGCAAAAAGGGGAAAAGGGATAAGGATTCATCCTTCACCAAATAAAAATTGACTGTGCTATCGGAGACATTCAACCCTTGCTCCTCATAAAACCGGAATAGTTTTTGCTTTTGCCATGCAATATAGTCTCTTGTCTTTCTCATATAAGCCTCTTCTGCAAGACATATTTTCCCTACTTCAAGTGCCACATGGTTAACGCTCCAATGCGGTTTATAATTTCTTACCCGTTTTATGATGTCAGGTGCCGCAAGCAAATAGCCCAGTCTTAGACCCGGAATTGCAAAGATTTTAGTCATTGATCTTAGAATGAGTAAATGTGGAAATATATTGATTAAAGAAGCATAACTAAAGGCATCCTCAGTAAAATCATAAAAAGCCTCATCCAGGACTACCAGGCAGTCCGCTTTTTGGCATTCAATGATCAATTCCCTAACTGCATCCCGCTCAAATGAAACACCCGTCGGATTATTAGGCGTACATAAGAAAATTGCATCATATTCGGGTAATCGGGGAATCAATCGATCCAATTCCAATTGCCACTCAGGAGCATCCAACTGGTGAAAATCGACCTTACATCCTGCTGCCAAACAAGCTTCAGCATATTCCGCAAATGCCGGCTGAATGATTAGCACCCTTTTATTGGCTAATCCGTTCGCTACCAACATGATGATTTCAGCACCGCCGTTCCCCATCAAAACGGATTGCTCAGGAAGCTCTTCTTTTTTTGCCATTGTTTTTGTCAGTTCAATGGCATGCGGATCTGGGTATTGAAGGATTCCTTCAAAAAACTCAGACCACTGTTCCTTTATGCATAAAGGC
This sequence comes from Peribacillus sp. NPDC058002, assembly GCF_042886655.1. Classification (NCBI taxonomy): domain Bacteria; kingdom Bacillati; phylum Bacillota; class Bacilli; order Caryophanales; family Bacillaceae; genus Peribacillus; species Peribacillus sp. NPDC058002. Next base: position 31,380 of record NZ_JBHVQU010000011.1, read on the forward strand.
GGACCCAATGGATTGATATTAGCACTGAAGTCGATAATCGATTCAGGCATCTCGATTTCCAGCGCTTCGTAAAGATAATGAGGATTAGAGCCATGAGAAGGTAATGTCAAGAATAAGTCCCCCTAACCATAGCATCAGCAGAAATAGAAAAGATGACCGATGCATGATGGCAATCGTTTTTGGTATATGTTTTGCTTCCAGTCGAACAAGCGGAACTCCCATCCTCGCACGGTCGGAAACAATTCCTTTGTACATATTCCGGCCTCCAAGCTGTATTCCCAAAATGGCAGCAACACCTGCTTCACACCACCCGCTATTCGGGCTAGGATGTTTTTTTGCGTCATTGAATAATACCTTCCATCTGGCACCGAATCCATGATGGCCAGATTTCGAGCTTAGCAACATCAGGAATCCGGTGAGGCGGCTGGGAATCCAGTTGACGATATCATCGAGCTTGGCTGAAGCCCAGCCGAATTGCCCATATTTATCATTTTTGTACCCTACCATGGAATCGCAGGTATTAATCGCCCTGTACATCATCGCGAGCGGCGCACCGCCAAATGCTGCCCAGAACATCGGTGCCGTAATCCCATCACTGGTATTTTCCGCTACGGTTTCCACGGTGCCCCTGACTATTTCGGATTCATCAAGATCAGCAGTATCACGGCCAACGATATAGGAAAGCTTTAGCCTTGCTTCAGGAAAATCCCGTTCATTAAGCGGATTGCAAACATCCATCCCAGCTTGCTTCAAGCCCTTCTGAGCTATAGTAGTGGAAATGACAACAGCTTCCCAAAGGATGCCTGCAAGCGGGTGGATCCGATAAGCCAAATAGACGGTAAGACCAGTAATCAATATCACCGCCGATACGACGATGAACAACATGAAGAATCCATTCCGTTTCTTATATGCCCCTCTATTGAATGCCAGGTCCAACTTGCTAATCATCGTTCCTATCCATTTGACTGGATGCGGCCAATTTGGCGGATCACCAATTAATAGATCAAGGAAAAATGCCAGCGTAACTGCAAAAAGATGATGATAAATCATAAATCCTCAATCCGTTTCCGAGTATTCTTTAATGCTTCCACTGTACAATCATAAACACCGCGGCTGATCAGCTTCCCTAACGGAGTGATGGTGCCCGCATATTGAAGCTTTGCCCCTCTTTGAGTTGCCGCAATCAAAATGCTGTCTGTCGATGTTCCTGTTGCACATGTATTTGTCACCTTATCCATGACATGCAAATCATGAAGCGCTTTTACTTTTGCCTCGGTCGCAGTAACTATGCTGTGGATGAAAGCCTCTTCTGCCAAATGCCCATTTACGAATATCCAAGTATTTATCGTTCCTGGAGCGGAACTCCAGGAATGCCGGTCTGCTAAAGAAGCGTCGATAGCATTTCCTACACCAGCCGTCACGATAATGAAAACCGAGAAATCTTCAGCTCTTAATAGCTTGAAAGCAACCGTGTCGAGAAAGACGGCGGTCATCATCCCTACCGTTTCCTGAGGTTCAAAACCATGAGTCTTTAAATAGTCGGCCATTTCAACATGATGATCCTCGCAATCATAGCCATGATGGACGTGCCTATTCACAAAATATTTATGCCAGCCCGTCCCTGAACCAGTCACTCCAGAAGACATCGTCCTAAGTGGAATCGGTGAATCCAATTGAATCATCTCAGGACCGACTGTCAAATAGGAACCATCGATTTCCAATGGGATAGTATCATGGCCATGCCTTTCCGGAACGATGAACATCTGCGGTTTCGGAAGGGCGGGATGTGGATGTTTTTCGATCGTCGTATGATATACATCCTGAATCCGTTCCTGTTGGAGCACTTCGTTCGGCACATCAACAACCTGAATCTGCCCTTTCTCAAGCAACATAAGCCGATCACAATACAATCCAGCCAAATTCAAATCATGAAAAATTGAAATAACGGTCAAGTTCTGCTCTTTTGCCATTTTCCTCATTAGATCCAGAAGATCTTTTTGATAGGAAAGATCCAAGTGGTTCGTAGGTTCATCCAAAAAAAGGATTTCCGGCTCTTGGGCAAGTGCCTGTGCCAGCAAAACCCTTTGTCTCTCCCCTCCTGATAATCGTTCAAAATGAAGATCCTGAAAATCAGCTACTCCCGTTTGTTCCATAACTCGTTGGACAATCGATTCATCTTCTGCGGACCAACTGTGGAACCAACCTGATTGATGGGCATATCGCCCAAGTGAGACCGTCTCTTTTACTGTATAGGAGAAAGCTAATGAGGAATGTTGGGGGAGCACAGCAATGACCTGAGCAAGTTGTTTTGACGAATAATCCTTCAAACCCCTACCTCTAATCCGTACGCTTCCGCCTTTATAATCGAGCACCCCGCTAAGCATGCTTAAAAGCGTCGTTTTTCCGCTGCCATTTGGACCAAGAATCCCGAATAATTCCCCTTTATGTACATCAAAAGAGACAGAGTCCAAAACAGCTTTGTTATGATATCCACCTGTTAACCCTCTTACTTCAAGCATCCGTTTTTACCCTTCTCTCCGTCTCTTTAATAAAATCAGCGCAAATGCAGGCGCCCCGATAAGTGAGGTGATCACCCCGATCGGCAGTTCCGATGGGGCAATGATCGTTCGTGCCACAAAATCCGCCAATATTAAGAATCCACTTCCTACCAACAATGACAAAGGAAGCAGATGTTTATGGTCAGGCCCCCAAATCTTTCGGACAAAATGAGGAATGACCAATCCTACAAAGCCAATCGCCCCTGAAACGGCAACGGCTGCCCCTGTCAATGTCGAACCGGCTATCAAGATCCACATTTTCCGCCGCTTAACATTCACACCTAAGTGCTTTGCCCGGTCTTCCCCGAAAGTCATCGCATTCAATTCACTTGTATTCATGATCAAAATCAATGATCCAATGATAAAAAACGGCAAAATGATTGCAATGTAATTCCAACCTCGCATTGAAACGCTTCCCATCAGCCAGCCGATGATTTGTCTTAATTCGTCACCCGTCAGCGCAATCATCAATGAAATGAAGGCACTTAAAAATGAGCTGAAAATGATTCCCGTTAAAATGATCGTTTCCACTTTCATCGATCGATCCATTTTTTTTGCGAAAGTCAGTACGCAAAGCATCGTGAGCACTGAGCATAAGATGCTCAATGCCGGAAGAGTATATAAACCGATGAACGGCAGTGAAATATTCAAGAATATTGTCAATACGGCGCCTACCGATGCTCCTGATGAAATACCCAATGTGTAAGGATCAGCGAGCGGGTTCCGGAGCAGTCCCTGAAAAGCCGCACCCGCAATCGCAAGTGATGCCCCGACCAAACCCGCAAGCAATACACGCGGCAGGCGGATGTTCATCACGATATTCGTAAGCATCACATCCGGATCAGCAGAAATCGGCAAATGGAAAATCTCCTTGCCGATTATTTGTATAAGTACGGGAATCGGTACTGGCACCGAACCAAAGGAAATGCCTATCGTCATCGCGAATAACAAAATGAACAACGCAATCAAATAAGCAAACGCCCATTTAGTTGTCAAATTGGTTCGGATAGACTGATTTGGCAAGTTCCTCTACTCCCTCTATTAAACGTGGACCGGAACGGGTCACCAAGTCTGAATGGACATCAAAGACTTGGCCATTCTTAACGGCATTTACGTCTTGCCATCCCTTTCGGCCCGTCACTTCACTAACTGGATCTTTCGTATAATAACCATACGTTGTAATGATGACATCCGGATTTGCAGCAATCATCGACTCTTCATCAATTTTTGCCCATCCGTCCAATTCTGCAGCAGCATTATCCGCTGAAATAATGTTAAGCATCTCATTCATGAAAGTATTTTTTCCAGGTGTGTATATTTCCGGTGAAGGCGAAACTTCCACTAAAACGGTCTTCCTATCCTCTTCCATTACGGATTTGGCCTTTTCCTGGATATCCTTGAGCTTCGTTTTCATATCCGTAACGATTTCTTTTGCCTTATCCTGTTCCCCCGTTGCCTGTCCAATCATTTCAATAGACTTATAGACTTGGCCAAAGCTTTGTGCATCATTGACTACGAGGACATCTATACCAGCATCCTTAAGCTGCTGTAAACCCTCATTCGAATTATGGGCACTTGATGCATGCGCAAGAACAAGATCAGGCTTCATGGAGACAATCAGCTCCGTGTTCATTTCCATTCCGCCAACTTTTTCAATTTCTTTCGTTTCTTCCGGGTAATTATCATTGTCGGAAACACCAACGACCTTTTTTCCCAATCCAAGTGCAAAGACCACTTCCGTATTACTTGGTATCAACGAAACGATTTTCTTCGGTTTTTGTTCTATCGTCACTTTTTCCCCAGTTGCATCTTTAATCGTAATCGGAAAAGCTTCGTGTTGAGCATGATTCGTTTGCTGCTTTTCTTTTCCTTCATCAGCAGCGTCACTGCAGCCAACCATCAATCCTGCAGTAAGCAACATCAACAGTATCAGACCAAAAATTTTCTTCATTTTCATTCCCCACAATCTTTTCATTTAATTTCTTCCCACCTGTAATTAAGAAAACGCATTGTTGGAAGATGCCCCCAAAACAAAAAGCACCTCCCGTTAAACGGAAGGTGCTTGCATGGCAACAATATCATTACGGACTCTTTCTCAGGGTCTGCCACACACCTTCCCATCCGCGTAGGTTACAGGTGTACGAATTCTGGCAGGTCTCCTGGCTCATGGTCATCGTCAACGGCACCTTCCCATATCTCATACAGTGGTACACAGCCGTCAGCTCCCATTTACAGTGGCGGGACCGCGTTGGCATTTCACCAACTTCCCTTTTAAGTCATTAAGACACCAAATCGTTCTTATGTATATAATTTTCACTGCCTTCATTATACACCATGTAAGAATCGATTATTATATGATTTTTCTGAACAAGTTCGAAATGACCCGTCCACCTTCAATGATTTGAAGAATTTTCAATCAGTGACGCAAACCCATCGACTGATAACCCGGGTGAAATCCGAACTCGATGCAGGGCATGCATCCCTTGGTCCCTTGAAGCTCCCCCAGGTTCGGTGGTGACTGCCATCTTGTATCCCGCTTCTTCTGACAGCGCTAGACTCTCTTCATTATACCGGCCAACCGGATAGGAAAGCACTGTCGTGTCCTGGTCGAGCTTACGGTCGAATAGCTCTTTCGACTGAACCATTTCCGCTTCTTGCTGTACTGCCGTCATGCGGTTCAGCTCCAAATGGTTGATGGTATGGCTTTCGATCGAAATCCCATTCCTGCTCATCACCAACATTTGATCTTCAGTCAGGTGATGACCTTTATCAATGGACTTACCGATCATGAAGACAGTTGCTTTCATATCATTTTCTTTTAATATCGGAAAAGCCTCCGTGTAGTTATCTGTATAGCCATCATCAAAAGTAAGCCAGACACACTTCTCACTCGGCATCCGATTCTCGGTTAAAACGAGGTATGCTTCTTCAGGGGATAATGTATAGTAACCATTCTCCCGAAGCCAAGCCATCTGTGCTCGGAATTCCTCAATTGGAACCCGAAGTCCATTCCCTTCAGAAATGCTGTGATACATCAAGATTGGAAGCCTGACCGCGGACTTGGCCATTATCCAGTCTCCCGTATCGATCTGGCCATCCAAATCCTGACCAGTCTCAGTCCCATTCTCGGCCGCTTCGACCATTTCAATGTCATCTTCCGCAATCGGTGCAGCCGTTTTTATGCCTATACCCTCTACAATCCCTTGTGAACATCCAGGTAAAATTAAAATTCCCAGCAATGCCACCATCCATAAAACTCTATATCTTTTCACTATCATTCCCCTAATTTTTTCTAGTATAATAGTATCAGAATACTATTCGATAATAAAGTATTCCATTTAAAGAATTAATAGGAAAACAAAAGTGCATAGTGCCCTGCTGAGCATTTATGAAGATTTTTTTCATAAGTATGTGCTATAAGCTTGAAAAGTTTGCCTATAAGAAATATAATAAATAAGTCGTCGACTTAAATATATGTCCCAGTAGCTCAGCAGGATAGAGCGACAGCCTCCTAAGCTGTAGGTCGTAGGTTCGATTCCTATCTGGGACGCTAATTTGAAAAACCCTGTTACAATGCAGTTCTTCCGCATCGTAACAGGGTTTTTTTCTGTAATTTATGTGGCGGTCAGACAAAGTTAACCACTACTTCATCAATCCCTATAGATATAAAAAAATCCAAGCCCTGTAAAACACAGAACTCAGATATTTATTATATTTAGACTTCAAACAAATTCCAATTAGCTATACTTACTTTTCAATTAAACCTATCTCATTGATTTTTTCTTCAAAAACAGGTCCGAAACTTTCAGAATAAGTATTCGTTAAATGTCTATTGTCACGGTAAATTATAACATTACCTATAATGGGCTGGAATTTACCGTTTACCTTGAAGTAATCTGTTAAGTCAATTTTATGCAAGGATTTATTCTCTTTTTCAAATTGTCTCCAAAAGCTTTCGTCTTTCTGATTATCTGCTGAATTCATTTTTTTTGTAGTTTCTTCTAGTCCATCTGTTTCTAATGATTCCAGTACGTTAAAACTATATCTTGGATCATCACGAATCGCTAACACTTCAATACCATATTCATCTTTAACATACTGCAGCTGATCGACCATTTGTTGTTGTATTTTATTATTAGGCGAATCAGAAGCTGTGGCGTGAGAAATGACAAGATCTACATCTGCATCCTTTAGATAATCGAGAACATTATTGACCCAGATACCTTTCAAATCATCATCCGCATAACCTGTTGAAAAACGTGTACCTGAACGAGTCATATTCAATACACGATAATTATCATCTTTTGTTGCTTCTAAAATGGCACCTAACCAATGCTCTGAATGGGAACTGCCGATCAGGGCAATTGTAGCATCGTAATTTTCAGTTTTGCCATATTCCCCAATTTTCAAGTCACTTTCCTTTAACCCTTGGTTACTGCCGTCCAAATGCGCTTTTGGTAAATCATCAAAGACTTTAGAATATGACGGAATTGGTTCTTGATCAGGTATATCGTCAGGGTTTTTTACAGCTAACGCTCCTGGATAATTTTTATCGTTTATATTATTTTCCAACCTATTTTTATCTATATATACTCCAATTAAAAGAGATGCAATCAAGAGTACATTCACACTGCCCATTAACCCTATTCTCTTGAATGAGAATTTATTGTCCTTTGAGCTTCGGATTGGTTCTTCTATAAATCGAGTCATTAAAAACGAAAGGGCAATTGATGAAATGATAATAAGAGTTCCAACGATGAATCCTGGAGTTTCCTGGACATTATAACGGTAGAACTCCAATAATACCCAATGCCACAAATAGATTCCAAAGGCTATTCCACCTAGCTTCACCATTACCGGGGAACCTAAAAAGCGTTTGACACCATATTTCGTATCGCGTGTACCAGACAAAACAATGAATAATGCGCAGGTCATTGGCCATAAGGCAATATACCCTGGAAACATTTCAGATACATTAAAGACTATTCCAGTTAAAATTAATCCGATTAATCCGAGCCAGCCTATCACTGTAGCAATATATTTATTTACCTTGATTAATGATAAATTGATACAGAGCAAACTGCCTAAAGCAAATTCCCACACACGTGTCATCGTAATGAAATAAGCCCATGGCTGATTGACAGAGGTTAAATATATGGAATATATAAAAGAAGAAACAAATAATATGACTAAAATAGTATTGATTAATGTTTTAACTTTAGTTAATTTATATTTTTTTATTAAAAATAAAATTAAAGTGAATACCAAAAACCAGATGATATAAAATTGTCCTTGTATGGACAAAGCCCAAAAGTGTTCAACAGGCGTTTTCATTTGGCTGGAATCTAAATAATCCGTGCTCGAAAATGCCAATTGCCAGTTTTGGTAGAAAAACATGGAGGCAAATACTTCATGTATAGTTTTATCTAAAATTGATTTAGGTAATAAAAACCAACTTAAAACGAGAACAATTGCAAGAATAAAAAATACAGAAGGAAGTAATCTTTTCATTAACTTTGTGACATATGGCAGAAAACGATATTCCCCTGTTCGATTAATTGTGGAAACGATTGAAGTGGTAATAAGAAAACCTGAAATTACAAAGAATACATCAACCCCGCCGGAAACACGATTTAACCATATATGATATACCGCTACCAGCAGTGCCGCAACAACGCGTAACCCTTCGATCTCGGGTCTGAATTTACTCTCAATATTAATTAATGGTTGTTTCATTTGATTCTATCTCCTACTTTTTCGTCATGCATACAATTTAAAATTATATCACTTTACAATAATGATTTGTCAATATAGTAGAAAAGGTTCTTTAAAGTTCGGAGCTTCTTCCAACTTATCAACCAGGCCACTTACAGAAAATGTATGTTACCTGGATACGAAGCCCCCTCGCTTTTCCATTCATTGAAATAGAACGTTACTTTATAAAAAAGGTCAGTCCACCATGGACTAACGAAAACGTGGGCATGCTCCAACTGACCGGGTTTATTAAACTGTCAAATTCAAGAAAATCCCCGCAAAAAAAACGAACAATACAATTCACACTGTTTGATTGTAAAAGGAGGTTTGTTTTATTACATGGATTTCTGGATAAAATCATGTTTTTTTAAAAATATATGTTTTAACCTGTCCCGTCCGGGTATAAATATACTGTAAGACATTCTCACCAAAGGAGATGATGTGCATGATGAGTACAATCAGAAGCCAATGGAACAAAGAGAATGACGCAGCGGTGTTTAGTCCCGGTGATCAGCGTTAGAGTCAATGGAAGCGTTAGATGATAATCAAGTATGGGAATTACTAGTCTTCTCATCCAAAGGAGGAGGATACGATCATGAGTATTTACAGCCTATGGAATCCAGAGAATGATGAAGCAATTTTCAGTCCGGGTGATCAGAAACCATTCAGTACACTCACACGAGTAGATTCGGATAAACACACACACACTGACAAAACACTTGAATATGAATTACATGGCACCGTACTGAATGAAGTTTAACAGAAGCAGATATATGGAAAGGGATGGAGCACTCGCTCCATCCCTTTCTGCCGTCATTTTCATTCATAAGGATTTCGCCATTTCAAATAACCCCATAAAAAAAGAGCCCTTTCACCACGGAGCTAAAGGTGAAGGACTCTTTTCTTTTATTTATCGAATTTCAGTTTTGCTAAGGCATCCGCCAAAGCAGTATTGATCGGCTCTTCTTTATTTTGCTTTTTCATATAATTGGAGACTTCATTTTTGGATACTTTTTGATTTTTATTTTGCCCTCTTCGTTTATTGTAAGAAGAAAGTTTTTCGTGAAAACCGCACTTACAGGTGAATGTCTGTGCTTCTCCTTGACCGCGCATTTCCATCTTTTTGTGACATTGTGGGCATCTGGCATTTGTTACACGTGAAACACCTTTTTTGTGGCCACATTCTCGATCTTGGCAGACAAGCATTTTTCCCTTTTTACTTATTCACTTCAAGCATCAGCTTGCCGCAATCAGGACATTTCGTTCCTGACACGTTATCATGCTTGAATTTTTGGTCACTATTTTTGATTTCATGGACGATATTTTTGGCGTAGGCGCGCATATCGCCGATGAAAGCCTGTTTTGGCAGCTTCCCTTTTGCAATCGCGGTTAGCTTCTGCTCCCATTGAGCTGTCAAAGCTGGAGATCGCAGATCTTCAGGTGCCAATTGAAGAAGTTGTTTTCCTTTCGAGGTAACATGAAGGCCCTTTCCCCTCTTCTCGATCAGGAAGCTATTGAACAGCTTTTCAATAACATCAGCACGCGTTGCAACAGTTCCGATCCCGCCAGTTTCACCCAAGGTCTTGATGAGCTCTTTGCTTTCCCCTGCCATGAAACGAGCAGGATTCTCCATTGCCGAAAGAAGCGACCCTTCATTGAATGGTTCCGGCGGTTTCGTTTCACCCTCTGTTTGTTTCACGGTCGAAATGGTTAAATTGTCACTTTTTTGAACGTTCGGAAGCAGTTGCTCTGCAAGGCCATCTTTAGCTTCTTCCTCATCGAATTGGTGATCATAAACTTCCTTCCAACCTGACTTCAAGACGACCTTCCCTTTTGCCATGAACGTCTCCTGCCCCATTTTTGCGGTGATGGTCGTTTGTTCATATTCAAAAGGCGGCATCAATACAGCAAGGAACCTTTTCACGACCAAATCATAGATTTTCGATTCTTTGTCGCTCAGTTTTCCCGGCAGCGGTGTTTGCTCAGTAGGGATGATTGCATGGTGATCGGAAACCTTGCTATCATCCACGAACGATTTATTGACCTTAATCGGGCTGCGCAGGATCCTCGATGCATACTGGGCATATGGCTTGGAACGTGTGAAAGCTGGTGATACTCGACATTTCGCTATCATAAATATGTGTTTACAAGGTTTTAGTATGCATAATGTGGCTACACTAGCCGGTCATAATGAACTTAAAATTACGCAAGGTTATTTCAGTCATGCTAAACATTTCGCACAATCTTATGTATATAGGTTAGCTCAACTAAAACTTGAAACTAATATTAGCTATAAAATGGACAGCTCTATTGTAGGTTGGAAAAAGTATATTGTTCATAAATCTTTAATTGAGAGGAATAAAATAAATGAATCGCATGTAGGTATAGTTCAATATGGTTTTTGTTCAGAACTTAAAGATAATTTCCCGAACACTTGTATCGAATTTTGCGAGTTTTGTCCAAAATACATTTTCTCTCCTAGTGTGAATGAAAGAGAAGAAGCAATTAAATGGCTTTCTCATCACTCTAAAGATTTAGAAAAACGGATTGAAGAGTCTATTGCGCTCTTAGATAGCTTATTTTCATTACCACAAAGATATGGCCACGATTTAAATACAGCAGAAAGAAATTCAGCAGCTAAAAAATTACAACATTATATTGAATTAAAATCTAAAGTAGATGCTGATATTACAGGTGATATGAATGGTAAATACTAAACGAGGTAAACCACTAAAATGGTCTGATGAGGATTTAAAGCAAATTGCTTTAGAAGTTAAATACAAACAACCTAATCGTAAATTAACATCTCTACTATTAGAAAAGGAAACTGGGATAGGTAGAAATACTTGGAGCAGACGAATGAAAGAATTCATCGAACAATTAAATACACCTGTCCACATTCCTAAACTTGATGAAAGTGGTATTATAACTATTCCTAGCGTTGAAGAACTATTTTTAAAATACGGTACTAATACAATAGAGTTAAAAAATGAAATTGCAAAGCTTTTAAATATTATTAGCGATCTATATACTGACGCTAAACAATTACATACACTTAAAGAATCTGCGCATAAAATACAGTTAGAAAAGGATCAACTAAAAGAACAGCTATCCAAAACAACGGAGCAGAAAATACACTTCGAAGCACTTTATAATCAAATAGTTGCTGAAAGTTATTTTCCTCATTTATACGGTCGTTCAGAAAAGTTAAAACAAGCTAATGTAAAGGCTGAGGTTATTCCTTTACCAAAGCAAATTTCAAAAGTATTAGAATTAACTAATCCTAATGAAATTTTTCAAAATAAAATAGATTCTGGTACTACCAATGTAAACGAAAGAAAGATGAAAAAACTTGACGAGCTATTTAATCTTGACTTGGAAAACAGCTAAAATTATAAAGTTACAAATAAGAGCCTTACTAAACTATTCAAGTAAGGCTCAAAATAATTATAAAGGAGTTATACCAAATGAGTTATTACCTTTTTACTTTAAATCATCTTACTTGTTAGATTAATTGTTACAAATAACTTTTAAGTCTATACCGGTTGTTTCTTTAATGAAATTTTCTGTTACTCCTAATAAAGTTAATATATCATCATTGACATTTTTCTGTGAGATACTTGGTTGAACAATATAAATTTCATAAGACATGGGGATTTTCTTTTTAGCTTTAGTCTTTAGTGTTTCTAAAAATTCTAAATCACCTTTTTCCAATCGACTACACTGTTCACCAGAGTATGTCTTTACATGTCTTCTAAGTAAATGACTAAAAAATTCTTTGCCAGATTTATATTTCCATTGAGTAGATTTTTGGGCTTGTCCACAAACTTCATAAAGATTTGCAATTGCTGCAGATACTCTACCTTTTTGAGCGTATTTTAAATGGTAAAATTGTATTTTCAACTCATTTTCAACTTCTTTAATTGTTACAATATCCGCTATTTCACCGCTTCCATCATCATCGTAAATAACATCATAATCCTTTTCTTTTAAATATTGTATCATTTTATATTGTATAGAATCTTTTACTTTCGGATTAACATGTTGGGACTCTTTAGATATATCGACATTAGTCCAATCAAATGGAATTAATGCTTCTCTATTGTATAAATTGATTTCGTGCTTCAAAACAATATAATCGTTACGTGTCAATGAAGAACCATCTGCAAACCAAATAGTTGGAGTATAGATATCAAGAAAATCTAGAAGAGGCACTCTTTTAGAGCCATACTTTACTTGAACTTGATCTTCACTTGTAATTTCAAATCTAAAGTTTGGTACACCTTCATCAAAACCATCAATAAAATCATTAAATACTCTAAAATTAATAGGTATATAAATTTCTCCTATTTTTAGTTCAATTTCAATGTGGTCTTTAACATCAAAACTTTTTATACTTAACTCTACTTCACTTAAGTTTTTTTCAATATTTCCAACCTTAAATTGAAATCTAGTTTCGTTCTCCTTATATACTTCATAATCCCAATCAATACCTATTGGAACTACATCAGGAATTTCAGATATTCTTTCAGGGACTAAACATTCAATTAATACTTGATTTGGGTCAATTGATGAATTCGTTAATTTTTCTCCAACATTATTACACCATTTTTTTAGAGTAAATAAATTCCCTTGTAACTTAGTCCAGATCCGTCCCTTATAAGAACAACCAATATTAACTGGCTCCCCATTTTCAAATCCCGCTCCAACTACATATGACTTTTGACTTCTCTGTTTTTCCATTAATGGTATAGCTTCACTTAAATCACTACCTACACTCATACGATAGCGAATATCCTTAGCTAAGAAAAGTTTCATACCAACATTTTGTAACCTTAATCTGTCTATATTATAAAGTGACTTAAAAACCTGCATTTCATTGATTAGTTTTGCATTTTCTATTACTTGATTTGCTATTTCTTTGTATAGACTAGAATTATCCGAACTATTAATGTACAATAATTTTTGATCTGGGTTCCAAATTAAAATTATTAAAGTCCATGATAAATTATAGGTGTTTTTATCGTTTAACCAATCAAGAGAATTTTTTGAAGCATAAATAATCACGACCATATTTTCAGCCTTATTAATATCATAAAACACATACTCATAATTAGTATTTGACTCAAAATAAGTTTTTAATACCAAAGGTGACCAAGACTCACTCCTACCTACATATACAACTGTACTTAATTTCGGATGTATATTATTAAATGCAAAGTTAGATTGATTTATATTTTTAAAACCCTCAAGGAAATCTTTATACTCTACTTCAGATTCAACACTAGTGGAACTTATATTACTAATCAAATTATTCCAGTTTGCATCATTACTATATAAATCATCAAGTACTCCTGTAACTTCTAAATCAGCTATATTAGCAACAAATGCTGCTCTACCTAATACTTCATCGTGTTTCGTTCGAGTAAATCTCCCTATAAATTGTAATGTAATAGGCAAACTTTTTCTTATATCATGTAGTGCAGCAACTTTTAATTCGGGCAAATCAAAGCCCTCTCCTAACATATCTACACATACAATAATATTATATTTTTTATCAATAATTTCTTGATAAATGCCTTTTTGATTTTCTATTCCTGAATATATCAAGGCAGGAATTAAATCAGTCGTAGCTGTTAATTCTTTATATATTTTGAAAACTTCGAGTGCTCTATTTTTATTTGCACATCTAGCCATCAGAATATGAGGAAGATTATTACCTATATCATGAATTAACCTCTCAATAGCTACTTCCGCTACTACTCTATCAACCTTTTTACTATCGTATTCTTTAACAGCTATAAATTCTATCTCTGTAAAATAACCCTCTTTTTGTGCTTCTTCTAGAGGGTAATTAAATATAATCTTTCCATCTAAGCTTTTTCCATCATTCCTAAATGGAGTAGCAGTAAATTGAATTACTTTACTGTCTGCAAAAACCTTTCTAACAAATTCCCATGAAGCTGCTTTTACATGATGAGCTTCATCTATAAATACATTAGTACAATACTTTGAGAGTAAAGTTCTACTTTTCTCATCCATTCGAGATAAAATATTCATTGTGGTAATAATAACATTGGATTTTTCTAAAAACTCTTCCAATAACTCTGTAGAAGGAAACTTTTCATAAATCAAACCCACTTTCGGGTACATGGCACTTTTATTAACAATCCCAAATTCTTTTAATAAACCTAATTTTAAAAATTTATTGCCAACCTGGGCTCTTAAAGAATCACTTGGAACGGTAATTAAAAGTTTCTCACATTTGGCTGCTATTAATGTTGATAGCATTGTTTCTGTTTTACCCGTTCCTGTAGGCATTACTACTGTTGCTACATCACTTGGCACTTTTAGGTGGCTCAAAATTGAATATAACGCGCCGATTTGTGGTCTCCGAAGCCCCTTTTCTCCCCTATCTAAATTTTCCTCAATGAAATTAAATGCCCGATTCCAGCTATCTATAATTTCTTCATTATTGAATTCTCTAGAGAGTAAAGGATGTTTAACCCAATCCTTTATCATAATTTCCTCAACATTTAAATTTTGTTCAATTTTCATTTTCTCTATAAGAAGCACATGAGCTATTGATAGATCGAACACCTTTTTATCGGTGGTGAAGCAATATAATTCTTTTCCACACTTCAAATTAAAGAACATTATTTCTGCCTTAATAATTTCACCATTTATCTCTTTTCCACCTTCAAGTATATGGTCAATATAATTCCTACAACCTGTTTGTTTAAAAATTTTTTTTCGAACATCGGGTACTGTGATTTTCAAAATATCTCCCCATCCCATAATCACTTTTCTTCGAAATGTTATATATACCGGCGATCCTGCTATCACTCTCAACTTTTTAATAGAATTTTGATTAATAACTATTTTACTACCTTTATTCTATAAAATGGAAGCCAGCACTACTATTTGATAGTGCAGGCTCATACTTTTTCACTGAATAGGTTTTGTAATTTCTTCTATTTCTTTAATTAATATATGTGGTGAGACATTTAAAACTTCGCATAAAGAAAATAATGTAGATATACTCGGTTGCCTCTGGGCCCTTTCAAGTAAACCAATATATGTTCTGTCTAAATCACATTGCAGAGCTAATTGTTCCTGTGAAAGATTAGCTGCTTTTCTGTGCTTACGTAATACTTGTCCGAATGCTTCTGGAATTTTCATGACATCACCTCTTAGTTAATTAACTAAGGAAAACGCCATCCTATTCGACCGACTATAGTCATCAAAACTTAACGATGTTACAATATTAATCAGCCTAATTAAAATTTTGTCAGGAGTTATAGCTATGACTTATAAAAAATATGACGAGCAGTTTAAAAAACGTATTGTTAAATTACATATTGAGGGTAAATCTGTTCCGGATTTAGGGGCTGAATATGGAATATCCCCTACTTCTATTTACACATGGGTTAAGATTTATTCAAATATAGAAACTACAATTTCTCCTAAAAAGTTAAATGAGATTTCTAGAGAAAATATACGCTTAAAAAAAGAAGTTGAAATTCTCAAACAAGCGATGTCTATTATGTCCTCTAAATAGGAGTGTATAGGCAATTCCCTCCTTGAAATTATGTTATATTAGACGGTAAATAGTTAGTAAGGGAGTTTGAACAAATGTCAAAAAGTGTGGTAATTGCTGAGAAGCCTTCAGTTGCACGTGATATTGCAAATGTATTGAAGTGTAATAAAAAAGGTAATGGGTTTTTAGAAGGCGATAAATACATCGTTACGTGGGCATTAGGACATTTAGTTACACTAGCAGATCCAGAGGCATATGATATTAAATATAAAACATGGAAGCTAGAAGACCTTCCTATGCTTCCTGAACACATGAAGTTAGTTGTCATGAAACAAACTGGAAAGCAATTTAATACTGTTAAAACACAATTAAATCGCAGTGATGTGAATGAAATAATTGTGGCTACTGATGCGGGGAGAGAAGGAGAATTAGTTGCACGTTGGATTATTGATAAAGCAAAAGTTCATAAGCCAATCAAACGCCTCTGGATTTCTTCTGTAACAGATAGAGCTATTAAAGATGGATTCAATAACTTAAAGCCTGGTAAAGCTTATGAAGATTTATATATTTCTGCAGTAGCACGTTCGGAAGCAGACTGGTATATCGGATTAAATGCAACTCGTGCCTTAACAACAAAATTTAATGCACAATTAAACTGTGGACGTGTTCAAACACCAACAGTTGCAATGGTTGCAGCACGTGAAGAGGAAATTACGAATTTCAAACCTCAAACCTATTATGGAATTGAAGCCCAAACAGATGGACTTAATTTAACGTGGCAAGATGCAAACGGAAATAGTCGTAGCTTTAATAAAGAAAAGACCTATTCAATCGTGAAATCACTTGGAAGTAAAGATGCGACTGTTGTTTCCATTGACCGCAAAGCAAAGAAAACATTCGCACCTGGTCTATATGATTTAACAGAGTTACAACGTGATGGGAATAAACTCTTTGGCTATTCTGCTAAAGAAACATTGAACATTATGCAAAAATTGTACGAGCAACACAAAGTCTTAACTTATCCCCGTACAGATTCACGTTATTTATCTTCAGATATCGTTAGTACGCTTCCAGAGCGTTTAAAAGCGTGTGCTGTAGGTGAATATCGTTCTCTTGCAAATAATGTATTAAATAAGCCTATTAAAGTGTCAAAAGGGTTTGTAGATGATAGTAAAGTAAGTGATCATCATGCCATTATTCCTACTGAAGGTTATGTGAATTTTTCATCTTTCACTGATAAAGAACGTAAAATTTACGACCTTGTCGTGAAACGTTTTTTAGCTGTTTTATTCCCTGCATTTGAATATGAGCAATTAACCGTGCAAACGAAAATCGGTGATCAAAAGTTTATCGCTAAAGGAAAATTAGTGATTAATTCTGGCTGGAAAGAAGTTTATGCAAACCATTTTGATGATGAAGAATCTATAGATGATGTAAAAGATCAGCTATTACCTCGTATTGAGAAAGACGATGTATTAAAGACAAAATTAATAACTCAAACGTCAGGCCAAACAAAGCCCCCTGCACGCTTTACTGAGGCGACTTTACTATCAGCAATGGAAAACCCTACGAAACACATGAAAACAAACGATAAAAAGCTTGTAGACACGTTAAAATCGACTGGAGGGCTTGGTACAGTAGCCACTCGTGCTGATATCATTGATAAATTATTTAATTCGTTCTTATTCGAAAAACGTGGCGGTAAGGAAATCTATCTCACATCTAAGGGACGTCAGCTTTTAGATTTAGTGCCAGAAAAATTAAAATCTCCTGCGACAACAGCTGAATGGGAACAAAAGCTTGAGCTAATCGCAAAAGGGAAACTGAAAAAAGATGTGTTCATCAATGAAATGAAAGATTACACAAAAGAGATTGTCAGTGAAATTAAAACTAGTGATAAAAGATATAAACATGACAATATCTCAACAAAATCTTGTCCAGACTGTGGTAAGCCAATGCTTGAAGTGAACAGCAAGAAAGGTAAAATGCTGGTCTGCCAAGATCGTGAATGTGGTCATAAAAAGAACGTGGCACGCGTAACCAACGCACGCTGCCCTCAATGTAAAAAGAAAATGGAACTACGTGGTGAAGGCGACGGTCAAATTTTCACATGTAAATGTGGATATCGCGAGAAACTTTCTGCTTTTGAAGCAAGACGAAAAAAAGAGTCTGGTGGAAAAGTGGATAAACGCTCTGTACAAAAGTACTTAAAACAGCAAGAAAAAGAAGCTGAACCGATTAATAATCCGTTTGCAGACTTATTAAAAGGTATGAAGTTTGATAAATAAATTAGTTCATCAATTAAGCATAGAGTGTATGCTGTTGAAGCATGGTAAATATCGAAAAAATATATGTCTGTATGGAAATAGTTACTAAATTATTACGTATCTTTCTGGAGTAACAGAAAAAAGCCCAACTTCTCAATTTTAAAATTGAAAAGTTGGGCTTTTTAATATTTTCGTTTCCTTAACGTTGTAAATCCACATTTTCCTGACACTACCCCATGCCCTCTTTGCTAAGAAAACAGGCCACCCCCAAAACGATAAATGTTACAAGAAGTCCAAAATTTCGTTTTGGGGTGCATAAAATTTTAACTTGATGGCGATGCGTCAGGACCCCAAATATAATAGTTATTAGGTTGCATGAAAAAGCCCTGAATTCAAAGACATTCTGGTGCATTTTGGTTCTTCTCTAGGATAGAGATGAATAATAAAAATTAATAACCTATCTCACTTTCAATTAACAATTTAAGATTATGTTTCTCTTGAAATTTGTGAATAAATACCTCTCCGAATTTTTCTATTAACTTACTATATTCCATCATTTTTTCTTTAGTTAAGTGTTTATTATATTTCGTCTCGTGAACTATCTTATGTCTAATATCGAGAATTTCTTTTAAAAGGAGCAGGATTGTTATAGTTTCATTTTTATAGTTTATATCTAATACCTCTTTCTTTAAATCAAAAGTAAGGAATTTTTTATATACATTAATCGCAGATTTTTCGTAATTAGGGTTCAGGTTTTGAAAACTACAAGATTTTTTTACATAATTTTCAATTTTCCTCTCATTACTTAGTTCTTTCTTTGGAAAACCTGTAAAATTTTCATAAGCCTTATCATTTGTCTCTAAATATTTCACAAAAAAATCTTTCAAAAATGTTTCAAAAATTGAAACGAATTGAGTAAGTAATCTGTTGTTGTTATGTAAAGATGGTGGAAGTTCGTACCTATCTAAGCTTACATCTAAAAATATTTGTCTTGTGTCTACTTTTTCGATTGAGTACCTGGCATTATATAATTCAACCTTAAAATTAACATATACCATACCGCAAGCTATTTCAGTTTTTGAAAGTTGAGGAATCTCGTTTTCTCTAAGCTCCCAAGTATTAAAATTTGGATCGTATACCTTGCCTCCATATAAATCCTGAATAGTTTTTATAATTTCGATTTGTTTGTTTCGGTCAGCATAACTGCAACCTAAGCGAGTTGAAGTGGCACAAAGTGTTTTATAGATATCTGTTTCTATAGCATGATCACTTAAATCTACATCATAACCAAATGAAAAATAGCACCCCCTAATAGATTCGTATTTTGGACCTTCCCATGAATAAAGATCTTCTCGTCCATAATGATTATATGGTCCTTCCTCTTTTTTAAAATCACAGCCGATAGCAATCTTATGAATCTCTTCCTTTTTGATATATTTATCTAACAAAAGATAATAGGTCTGTGCACTCAATTTAATTCCTCCTATATTTTTTGGTAATCACTACAATTTATAACAAATATAGGCGTGTATCATATAATGAATTAAAAGAAATATCAACTTGATCTATAATTTTTTATTTAGGTATAAAAAAAGAGAGCTTATTTGACCTCTTTAATGTTTGAATTTCTAGTATATTCCTCATAAGCTTTCTTCTGACGGTAATTGAAAGCTTTAATTTGATAATAATGCTGGTCACAAAAATACCCTTCCAGCTCACCATTGGTCCAACCATAAAGAGGTTTTAGCCATTCAACTTCATTACGGCTCCAAAGATTACTTTCCGTTACTGTTTCAAGCGATAGCAGTTGGCACAGAATAACTTTTGAAAATTCTGCATCGCCTTTATCAGCTGCTAAAAAAGAACGGTCGTAAATGTCATCGGTATAAGAGGATGACCGTCTTTGATATTCTAGGGGTCGTGTATGAAACGACGGTGAAGCATAGACAAGCTGCCTAGCGAAAAAATCGCGTTTTAATAGGCTTAGGCATGCCTATTTTTCCTCACTCGCTAGTTTTGAAACAAGGATCATTTCATATCTAGTAATTTACTTAGTTAGCTTGATGGGCATGCGACACTACCCCTTATTGAAGGTTATTTCTTCTACGATTTTAGATTCTCTTAACATATCGTATAGGGGTGATATTATTGTATTATTACAAAATGAACCATTTCTAATATCAGCGAAGGTAAAGTAAAGGTATGACTTTGCTCTTGAAAGTGCCACGAAAAATGTACAGGTATCTTCATTGGCTTGTTCAGTAAATTTCCAGAATGCTTCATCTTCAAACCCAACAAAAAAAACTGCTTCGTATTCTAAACCTTTACTTTTATGGATAGTCATAATTGGAATGGATGTTTTTCCTTCAAAACTATTAATAGCCTCGAACCAATTGCTCTTCTTTAAATAATATTGATACAAATAATTCGCTACATTATCTGTCAGCTGATTTATAAAATTTCCTTGGGCATACTGAGGATAAATTTTTTTTATTTTTTCCAGTTCGTAAAAATTTATAATATCTGAAATAATACCTCTAAATTCTTCAAAATGAGCTACTTGAATTAGATTATTTTTAATACTAGTTAGAAAAGATTTCAGTGTATAAACTATAATTGTAACGGATCCGTTAAGTGTCGTTCCTTTTTTTCCCAACAAAGACATTTTTATATCTAAAATATTTAACCAAGCATCGCTGTCTTTAACATTAAAAGAACTTTTTATAGTATCTATTATCAATATTACTACCGGTTCTTTTAATAAGTCCTGAAAAATGGCTTCATTTCGAGCTTCTATTTCTAATGACTTTAACTCTTTAATAATTTCTCTAGCATACGTATCTACAGTCTGTTTTACTAATATACATATTTCGTTAGGTGAAATCTCATTTTTTACTATAAGTTCTCTTATTTTGCTCGCAATTGCTGATGCTTCCTCTGAATAATTTTCAAAGTACCATAACTCAGCTATCCCGTCTTCTTTAGACCATTTTGAGCTAGCTATTGGCACGAAAGCTTCTTCTTGTAGATAATTATTAACTACTTTTTGAATTTCCAACAATCTAGGAGCAGAACGATGATTCATTAATAAACTGTACGTTTCTGTTTTAAAATCGTTTATATACGTCTCAAAGATATCCGTTTTAGCTCCAGCCCAAACCATTATTCGTTGTCTGTTATCTCCTACAGCAGTGATAGCAGCCCTTGAAGTCAGGAAGCAGGTCTTAACCAATTCATATTGATATGAGGTAGTATCTTGAAATTCATCTAGAAAAACATGACTATAGGTTTGCTGCAAAGATTTTAATATTAAAGGATTTGATTTCAAGATGTAGTTAGCGATATAACTTATCATTGTAAACGTCAACTTTGAAGGATTATTATCGTCTTCTTTAATAAGATAATCCCAGACGTTCTCTAAAAGTTCATTATCTCGAATAGGTAATATTTGGCTGTACAAATGAGCTTCTATTCTCTTTATAAAGTCGGATCTTTTTTCACCTTTTAAAGGGAAAATTTTAAAATAAGCATATGCACTAACAATGTCCTTAGTGGTAGCTATTTCATAATTTATCCCTGGCCTATACTTTGTATCTATAGCAGATATAAAATGATCTACTATATTTTTGGCAAAAGAGTCAAAAGTTTTTGATACAAACCTTATACCAAGTTCATTTCCTACTCTCAAGTCCACTCTTTTTTTCAAGTTTTCCGCGGCGTCTTTTTTAAAACTTATTGCTAGTATTTTTCGAGGCTTTCTACACATATTCGTTTCTAGTAAAAAACAGGCTTTTTGTGCTAACAACTCAGTCTTTCCTGCACCCGGTCCCGCAACTACTAAACTGTTATTTAGCTGCTTTACTGCTAACATTGCATTCTCTTCTAATATTATTTCTCCTTTTGGAATCCAATCCTCCAAGGAAACACGCATTAGCTGATTCCACCTTCATAAATATTTTGCTTTTGAATTTTTATTTTAGCTTTCCCAGCTAATCTTTTTAAAACAGGTGGTATTGATTCTCTTAAAACTTCAATATCTATATTGCTTATTGCTTGTATATGTGTAACTGGTTTTCCACGCCCCAAAAAGAAATAGC
Source organism: Peribacillus sp. NPDC058002 (assembly GCF_042886655.1). NCBI lineage: Bacteria > Bacillati > Bacillota > Bacilli > Caryophanales > Bacillaceae > Peribacillus > Peribacillus sp. NPDC058002. Next base: position 53,596 of record NZ_JBHVQU010000011.1, read on the forward strand.
CATACCAAATCATTAATTCTTTTTGTTTCTCTGTATAACTATCGCCATTTCCGCCTTCTTCTTTTAACGCTTTTCTAATATCCTTTATTAATCTTTGTTGATACTCATTCGACTCTTGCTGTTCCTTAGTTAAATCTTGAATTTTAACTGATAAATTTTCATCTATTTTCAGACGTGGTCCCTCATTACTTTTAATGATTCCAATATAATTTTCTAAAAAACTTTCTAACATTAAGAAATCAATATCTAAAGGATTAGAAAAATAAACATTATATTTTTCGAGAAACTCACACCACTTATTAAGAATTTCGATATCCGTTTCTATTTCATCCAAACCCCAAGTATGCATTTGATCCAATTGTTCAAGTGTAAGAACAATCCCACTTTCCAACTTTAATATTTTTTCTTTACTGGCACCCATTTCAATGAGCTGTTTTAACACATATTTTATTCTTCCCCATCCTCCACCACTACGTTCCCTATCCAAATCTAATAGTGTAATGAAAGGTATGTTCAGTTGATGTAATAGTTTCCAAAAGTGGTTAACATGTCTTCCACCTAGAGGAACTACAGAAACTCCACTTGCATCTAAATCTCCATTTAACAATGATAAAAATTTAGGTAATAGAATTTCTTCACTATCACCTTCTCCTAAAATTACTAATGAAGAAAAATAAAGTTCCGGATAAGCCTTTACTGCTTCTTTTACATATTTAAAGGCTTCATCTTCTTTGGAAGGTAACAAAATTTCACGTACAATTGTTGAGCTACTTTCTTTATTAATTCTCAAATGTCTCACTTTAGAAGGATCAACTCTTTTTATTATAGACGGACTATGAGATGTTAGAAGAATTTGAGAGTTCTCTCTACTTCCTAAACTTTTAAGATTATTAATAACATTCCCCAATAAATGTGGACTAACATGATTCTCCGGTTCTTCCACTAAAACTAACGTTAATGCAGGAGGATCTATATTAAGAATTCGATTTTCTTCTTCAACATTATTAATTATTTCTTCAATAGCTTGATTTTCTAATTCTAATAGCGAATCTACTAAACTTAAATAAAACAAAGATTTAAGGCCATCTCCTAAATCTGATACTGTAAATGCTTTTTCTGTATGGGTTGGTGTGAACTCAACCTCTAATTTTTTTAGTATACTTTCTAACTCATTACTACCAAATTTAATACTTGCATTATTATATCGGTGATCATAATGATACATTTTCCACTGCTCAGCTATAATAGTTTTAATTGCTGATATTCCATTTTGATCTGCAATTACTGCATCTAATGCTTCAATCTTACTTTTAATTAAATTTTCGTCACTTTTTTTCCAATTTATCTGTTTTAAAATTCTCCATAAAATAGTACCTGTCGCGTTTTTTAATTGTTCGGATGGATTTCTTACTGCAGGAACATAAATAACCTTTATTTTTGATCTGTCGTGGGCAGAGATTGGTTTCAGATGATTCTCACTATCTTCACTCTCGGGACAAGCAATATAATAAATTTTATAATCAATACTTCCCTCTGGATCATAACCTTGCTTCCAAGTTGCCTCTAATAATATTCTGATATAGGGTACTCCACCTGGATCAGATACTACAAAATTTTCAAAGTAAATGGGTATAGCATAGCTTTCTTTATTATCTTCTAAAGGTGTAAAATCAAACTTTGCTTCAATCTTAAAGTAATTCTCATCTATTTCTTCAGCTGTTTGGTTATGCAAGAGATGAAAATCTGATTTTTTAATATCTTTACTATCACCCAATAGTTTTAGTATTGCATTCAATATAGTGGTTTTCCCTGAACTATTAGCTCCTATTAATGCCGTTAAATCATCAATATTTATAGTCGTAGGGATAGGTCCGAAGGATCTAAAATTTTCAATTATTAGTTTTGTTAATTTCATATTACACCTCATCTAATGTGCTCATTTTACCATATTATAACATGTAAAATGAGCACATTAGATGAATAATGTACTTTTGTACAATTGAATTTTATAGAGATAAATTAACAATAGTTCAATAATAATCTCACTGACATCTCAGTCCTGCCTCCATTTTAAATGGTGAATTAGCTAAAGAGAATGGTACCGGTTTACCTTTATTCATACTTCTCCTTAACTTAACTTTTTTTCGATTATTAATCTCCATAAAACACCTCTTCTACCAGAAACTATTAACTATAGAAATCACTTTATAAATGGTTTATAATTCCAAAAGCACCTTCTTTCCAATCGACTTTACTATAAATACAGAAGAATATTTTTAAATCGGAGGCTATATGAATAAACTTTGGATACTCATTGATAATATGGATACAAAAAAAGGAATGGGACATTCAATAATGTATCTTGCTATCGCCTGCATTTTTTCCATAATTCATTTTTATTTGTTTTACATATTTGCAGGTGTATTAGCACTACTTTGGGTTTTAAAAGCTATAAGGCTATATATTTCATTGAGGAGACTAGATTTCCTAGATATTAAAGAAAAAGACTATAAGACAGATCGACAAGAAAGAGGGAGTTTTTTAGTAATAATATCAGCTTTTACTTTTTTAATAATATTAATTTTAAAATATAGGCCAAATTCAGAAGCATTTTGGGATAGTATACATGGATTCTCAATATTATGTATCTCCATTTGCATTTTCTTTAGTGGTGTTGCAATATACTATAATTGTTTTATTCTGAGATTTATCAGTATATTATGCACTACATTTTTTGGAGTACTGGTAATACTTTTAGTAATCACTTCAATATTAGACGTTTTATTATGGGTAATGAACTGGGCAATGGACGGAGGTAATATAGAATATTCAAATAATTTTAATTTTATATCTTTTTTTGAACCTACTAATTTGATACTTAACTCATATATGTTTGAAGTAAATGACTTATTCGATTTCATTATAATAAGCATATACTCCATTATCTTTTTAAGTTTTATAATTTTAATACATCCACCCTATCAGCTTGAACAACTCGGTAATGTTTTAAAAATAAGCAATATCATTATTTCAGTAATTTCCACTCTTATTTTTTTCTTTGTAAGTATGAAATTCTCTAGTATTTCATTACCAGAATATAAGGAACTCACCCTATCAATAGTAGAAAGC